>CAJBJW010000117.1 GCA_903953455.1 uncultured Pseudomonadota bacterium
CAACAACCGATCGTAATGCTTTAAATTGAATGTCTTCAGGTAACGAAGTAGAAAAACCATTTACATAAACCTCACACGTATTCCACCCTTCTGGCTCGATGAATAATTGGTGTCTTTCTTTGTCTGCAAATCGGTTAATTTTATCTTCAATAGATGGGCAATAACGTGGTCCAAGTGATTTAATACGGCCATTAAACATAGGTGAACGATCGAATCCTTCACGTAAAATATCATGTACATTTAAAGAAGTATATGTCATGTGACAAAGCCTTTGATGCACCAATGGCTTGGTTTCATCAGAATACGAAAATTTATCCGGGCGCTCATCTCCAGGTTCTTCATTCATTTTAGAATAATCTAAAGAACGGCCGACAACACGAGGTGGTGTACCGGTTTTCATTCTTCCGGCTTCAAAACCAACTTTAACCAAATCCTCGGTGATTCCGTAGGCAGCACTTTCGCCGGCTCTTCCTCCTCCAAATTGCTTATCGCCAATATGAATTAATCCATTTAAAAAAGTTCCGTTGGTTAAAACGACTGTTTTCGCTTTAATAGTTATGCCAAGGGAAGTTTTAATTCCTACTATTTTTCCGTTATTAATTACTAATCCGGAGACCATTTCTTGATAGAAATCTAAATTTGGCGTGTTTTCCAACATCATACGCCATTCTTCAGAAAAACGCATTCTATCCGATTGTACTCTAGGCGACCACATGGCAGGGCCTTTAGATTTATTAAGCATTTTAAACTGAATAGCGGTTTTATCAGAAACAATCCCAGAATATCCACCAAGCGCATCAATTTCTCTTACAATTTGCCCTTTGGCTATACCTCCCATAGCGGGATTGCAAGACATTTGGGCAATATTTTGCAAACTCATAGTAACCAATAAAGTTTTAGATCCTAAATTGGCTGCTGCTGCAGCTGCCTCACAACCTGCGTGACCTGCTCCTACTACAATAACATCGTATGTGTTAAACATAAATTTTTTGAATTAGAACTATTATTTAGTTGTAAATAACACTCTGTTTTATAATTGTTCCATGTGGAACATTGCAATTAGTTGTAATAAATTTTTAATTAACTTAGTTAATGTTCCACGTGAAACATTTTGATTTTTTCATCTTCTTTAGACCGCATTAACTTCTCGTCCTCGTCGGATTTGTCTTTGTATCCGCAATAATGAAGCACTCCATGAACCATAACTCTTTTTAATTCTTCTTCAAATGTAACCTTAAATTCAGCAGCGTTCTCAAGAACACGCTCCGTAGAAATAAATATGTCTCCGTGTAACTCTTTTCCAACTGAATAATCAAAAGAAATGATGTCTGTTAAGGTGTCATGATTTAAATATTGTTCGTTTAAACCAAGCAAGTATTCGTCATCACAGAAAATATAATTGATCTCACCCTCCTTCTTGTCTTCAGAAACAATAACACTAGAAATCCAATTAGAGAACTGCTCTTCGTTGTTTAATTCAAAATCGTTTTCGTAGTTAAAATTTATCATTTATTAAAATATTCTTGAACCTTCTGGTTATAATTTGACCGCAAAGACACCCAATTTCAGTTAGTTATTTAGAGTTACTGTTTACATTTTTAGTGAAAGCCTCATTAGTGAAAGGGGAACGTGGGCCGCGTGGTGGATATAAATTAGGTAGATCACCCAATGAAATCCCTGTTGCAGAAATTATTCGTACTGTTGACAGACAAATGAATTTAGAACAATGCGCAAATGACGATTGTCAGCACAGTCTCTGTATTTCTAATGCCTTATGGGAGTCATTAGGAGCGGAAATTGAATCTTATTTATCAAATGTGACGCTTGCGGACTTAGCAATTAAGAAAGTTTGAAAATGAATGTCTACCAACAAGCTCTTGCTCAATTTAACTGATTCAGTGAGAGCTTTAGTGTTTCAATGAATTAAAACGACGCGATAATTCCATTTTCGAATACCATAAGTGTCCAGTTTTACTTGACCATTACAAATGTTTGAATGATGAATTTAGCCACTTTTATAAGTCACTTTTTCAATTCGTATTTCCTATTCCAATGTAACCTATAATTATTGATAGCATTATGGATATCATCCAAATAGGTATAAACCACTGGAATAACTAGTAAACTCAGTAAAGTAGAAGTTATTAATCCACCAATGACTGCAATCGCCATAGGACTACGAAAAGATGAGTCTGAGTCGCCAAAACCTATCGCAACAGGTAACATACCAGCACTCATAGCAATCGTGGTCATCACAATAGCGCGTGCACGTTTATGACAAGCGTCAATTAATGCTTCATGGCGTAGTAAGTTTTTATCTCGCCTAGCAACAATCGCATATTCCACGAGTAATATCGAATTTTTGGTTGCCACGCCCATTAGCATAATCAGTCCAATTAACGACGGCATAGAGAAGGCTTTTCCTGCAAGGAGTAGGGCGACAAAACCACCACCAAAAGAAAGAGGCAATGCAGCAAGAATAGTAATAGGTTGTAGAAACTCTTTGAAAAGTAATACTAATACGACAAAAATACATAGCACTCCCGTCATCATAGCAAGTCCAAAGCTACCAAATAATTCCGCCATCATTTCAGCATCTCCCATCTTAATTTGTTTTAACCCTTTGGGAAGGCTGAGAATAGTTGGTAATTTTTGTACTGCACTTGATACATCGCCAAGTGCCATGCCAGAGAGTTCAATTTCAAAATTGACGTTGCGTGAGCGGTCATATCGGTCAATCATCGCAGGACCACTTGAAAGCGATAAATTAGCAACCTGACTTACCATTACAGAGCCGCCTTTGCTCGAAGGAACGGCCAATCTTTCTAGAATACTTAAATCGCTGCGTCCTTGCTCTGAGAGTTTAACTACTATTGGAATTTGTCGTTGAGATAGGCTTAATTTAGGCAATAACCAATCATAATCGCCCAGTGTTGCAATTCTAAGTGTATCCGCAATAGCGGTAGTGGTGACACCTAAATCAGCTGCACGTGAGAAATCGGTTTTAACAGCAATTTCTGGGCGTGTTAATGCGGCACTTGAAACGATATTTCCCAAGCCAGAAATACTATGAAGTTCGCGTTCAACGCTCTGAGCAGTCGAACTTAGCGCTTGTGGGTTATCGCCACTGATTACCAGAACATATTTTTCACCAGACCCACCTAAGCCAACCTTGATTCGAACACCGGGTAGATTTTTGAGTGCTTGGCGAATGTTTTTTTCAATCACTTGTTTGACAACAGGTCGGTCTTTGCCTTTTTCGAGCATAATGGTCAATGTGGCTTTTCTGACTTCATTATTTGCGCTACCGCTTCCTGGTTTTGGACTGACTTTTCCTACTGAGCCGCTACCAATCGTGGTATATATGGACTTGACATAGGGCACATTCGCAATGAATTGTCGTGCTAATTCTGCCGAATGTTGAGTTTGGGTAAGCGTCGCGCCCGGGGCTAATTCGATGAATACCTGTGTTTGCGGCATGTTGTCAGGTGGAATAAAGCCTTTGGGGAGTAATGGGATTAATAAGAGAGATCCTATAAAAAATAAGGTCGCTACCGTCATCGTGGTTTTTCGATGATGTAAACTCCAATTTACTAGCATGAGATAGAGCGTCATGACGCGCCCATCTTTTGGCTGAATATGTGGGCATTCTTTGAGTAAATAGGCGGCCATCATAGGCGTTAGCATTCTGGCTACCAAAAGTGAAGCGAGTATAGCTAAAACGGCGGTTAAACCAAATTGCTTAAAAAATAAGCCTACAATGCCACTCATAAATGCCGTAGGCAAGAAAACAGCCACTAAGGCAAACGTGGTTGCAATAACGGCAAAACCAATTTCTGTTGCCGCATCTGACGCTGCTTGGTAAGGCGTTTTACCCATGCGCAAATGCCGAACAATGTTTTCAACTTCCACGATAGCATCATCAACTAAAATACCAATCACTAAAGACAGTGCTAATAAACTAATGCCATTTAACGTAAAGCCAAAATAGTCCATACCTAAAAAAGCGGGAATGATGGACAAAGGCAATGCGACGGCAGAAATTAACGTCGCGCGTATATCTCTTAAAAAAAGCCACACGACGAGGACGGCAAGCAAACTACCTTCATACAGCATCGTCATTGAACTTTGGAACTTTTCTTGAATGGGATCAATGAAGTTAAAGGCTTGCGTAAACGTCATTTCGGGGTTGGAAGTACGTAATTCGTTTAATGCTTTTTGGACGCCAATACCCACGTCAACGTCACTTGCACCTCGACTTCTTGTCACTTCAAATCCGACAACTTCTTTGCCGTTAAGCATTGCTAAGGCACGGCGCTCAGAAAACGCATCTTCAATGGTGGCCACTTGCTCCAGGCGAATATGGCGACCATTCATCAATGCAATTTCAAGTTGTCGAATACCCTCAACTGACGTTGAATTCGCCATGGCGCGTAAAGGTTGTTCACCTAGTCCTAAATTAACGCGTCCCCCTGTGCTTTCAGTTTGTATTTTGCGTAGTTGCTGTGAAATTTCAGCGGCAGTGATGCCAAGTGCTTGCAGTTTGAGTGGCTCAAGTGTAATGCTGATTTCTCGATTTACGCCACCTACGCGATTTATCGCACCAACACCTCTCACACTGAGTAATTTTTTAGCCACGACATCATCAACAAACCAAGACAGCGCTTCATCATCACGCTGAGCAGAAGAGGCCACTGAGAATGCTAAAATAGGCGATCCGGCAATATCAAGTTTGGTGATAATTGGATCGGGTAATTCGGTGGGTAAATCGGTGCGGACTTTTGCTACTGCTGATCGCACATCATCTAAAGCTTCTTGACCGGGTTTTTCTAATTGAAATTCAGCGGTGATTGACACGCTACCATCTTGAATTTTTGTTGTGATATGTTTTAGATTTGAGATGGTCGCAATCGAATTTTCAATTTTTTGTGCGACTTCGGTTTCCAGTTGCGACGGCGATGCGCCCGGTAGAGAAGCTGAAACGCTTATTGTTGGCAAATCCAAATCTGGCATATTTTGCACTTTCATCGACTTGAAACTCATTAAGCCGGTAAAGCACAGTATGACAAACAACATCAATGCTGGAATGGGATTGCGAATACACCATGTAGACATATTCATGGTTTGACAACTCTCACCGTATCGTTATCAGCTAAAAATGACGCGCCACTGGCGACAATGACGTCATCAATATTAAGTCCGGCAGTAATTTCAATATCGTCCGATGCTCTGCGTCCAAGTTGGACTTTCATTTGTGAAATTTTTGCAATTTCTTCGTTTTTCATTTCGCTAACTTTAAAAACATAGCTAAAGCCTTCGCGTTGAACTAATGCTGATTGTGGCAGTGTCAATGCGTTGCTATGTCCTAAATTAAACTCCCCACGGGCAAACATACCCGCACGCAACCCATACGACGTGGCATCAGGCACATCAACATAAATCAACCCATAACGACTTTTTTCATCTAATGTGGGTGCAATTGCACGAATGGTGCCTTTTATTTGACTGCCAACATTTGGCAACTCAAGATTAACTGTCATAGTGGGTTTGAGTTTTACCATTTCCGAGGCCATGACTTCACCGCGCCATTCCAATCGATTTTCTCTAATCAATCGAAATAATTCTTGTCCTTTCGTAGTGACAGCGCCTAAGGTCGCAGTTCGTGAAGATATGACACCATTATCGCTAGCGAGCACTTTTGTGTATTTTAAACGCAGTAATTGAGCGTCTAATTTAGCTTTTGCTGAATCAACTTTGGCGAGTGCTGTTTTCTCTGCTGTTAAGAATTGATCGATTTGCTGATGGCTCAAGGCACCTGATGTTGAAACTTGATTTGCACGCGTTGCATTAAGTTGTGCTTCAGCTAAATTCGCCTCAACTTCATTGAGTGCTGCGCGACTTTGCGCAACATCGGTTAACACACTTTCATCAGAAAAAACGGCTAACACTTGATCTTTTTTGACTATATCGCCAACTTCGACATTAACCTTAATTAAACGTAATTCGCTGATTTCCGCACTGATAATCGCTTCATGCCATGCTGCTATTGATCCGTTGGCGGTTATTTTAAAAGGAATATCTTGCAGAGTCGGTTTAATGAGCGTCACAGAAAGTGCTGGCTTTGATTCAACACTTTTCTGCTCTGAGTCAGATTTCTTACTGCAACTTACGCTGATTCCTAACCCTAATAAAATGGCAATAAAAAGGCGATATTTTCCCTGCATCATAATTTTTCTCTATTGTCGTCAACGTGAGGACTTGGTGGCTTAGTCGTTTTGGATTGGGTGTTATCATCACTCCAACTGCCACCTGCACTCCGATATAGCGCAATCCATGCACTAACTCTCTCTTTTTCAATTTCTTTAATAGTCATTTCTGCTGACAGCATATTGCGCCTTGATGTTTCAACATCGATTAAATTTCCTAATCCTGCCAGATATAGATTTTGCATTGCATCAAAATGACGCTGAAAATACAGAAATGATTTTTGAGCTTCAGGTAAGCGTTGTGAAACACTGTTTAAACGTATCAGTGCTTCCTCCACTTCTTTAACCGCTGTGCGTACTTTACTTCGAAATTTATTTTCTGCGGCTTCATATTGAACACGAGCTAATTCGACGTCAGCAGCGCGTTTACCCGCATCAAATAATGGCAAACTCAGTGTTGGTCCAAAAGACCATGTTTCCGCTAAAAAGAAAGCGGCACCGTTTATATTCTGTAGGGTTGGCGTGATATTGCCCGATAAACTTAATTTAGGAAAGCGCTTTGCCTGCTCAACGCCAATTTTTGCGCTCGCTTCAGCAACATCACGTTCAGCTGACGCGATATCGGGTCTTTGTAATAACACGTTTGCTGGAATTGCATCAATATTAAAGGTAGGTGGCGTGGGTAATTGCGCAATTTGCGTTGGATTTCCTGTGAGTAGGAGATTGATTTTTTCTTCGGGCAATCCCGTCATCGCCACTAAACCTTGAATGGCCTTTTTACATTGTGATTGCTGTTGAAATAAAAGATGATTTCCTTCTGCAACACTGGCTTTTAAGAGTTCAATATCGCTAATGGCTTTAAGTCCAGCTTGAGAGGCAATCTCACTGAGCCTTGCAGATTCCATTTTTGATGCCGTGTCACGTTGACGTGTGTTGACTTGCAACTCACAATAACGGTAATCCACATACGCATTGGCAACTTCTGCTGCAACGGAAACTCGCGCGTCATGCCACGCGGCTTGTCGTGATTCTAGTTGACTTTGAGCCGCTTCTTCTTGACGTGCGAGTCCGCCAAATAAATCAATTTCCCAGCTTGATTGCAGGCCAGCGGGGAGTTGATTCCAAACAAATGGGTTTCCACCAAATGAAGCGGACGAGCGTTTTCCTCCACCACTAAAATCTAAGGTGGGTAGTAACGCGCCTTCAGCTCCCACAAGTGTGGCTCTTGATTGTGCAATCCGCGCCTTTGCATCCATCACGGATGTATTGACGTCTTGCGCAGCGGATAATAATTGAGTAAGTACAGGATCTTGAAAACCTTGCCACCATTTTTTTAAATTTTCAGGATTGCCTTGATGAGGACTCGTTGTTAATAATGAGTCAACTTTAGATGTCTCTGACCAATGAGAGGGTGTATTTAAAATAGCTGTTAAATAATCTGGACCGACTGTTGCCAGAAGGCCTCCAGTACATCCGGATATACATACTGAAATAAGATAAATACATATTTTTTGCGGGTTTTCAGGCTTCATTATATTGTGGCTTGGATACCCCGTAAATTTTATCAGGGGAGGAGGTCATAGTTGATGCTTAAGTCATATCATCATAGTGGATTAATCATTGCAATTAACCGAGGCGTTGTCAACAAAGCGCTATTTATTTTATGAAATAACTTGGTTATCGTTTGGAATGATTAATTTTTGATGTATTTATGCCCTTTAGTGCATAGGTATATCTTCACAACTCAATACAAAAAAATAGTACTATAGGTCATGAATCTTTTTACATGACAAAAACTAATCATATTGAAAATCATTTTTAATTTCAATATGTTGAAATAGGCGTTTAATAGATGAGGGCTTAAGATTGAAATGAATTAAAGAGAAACGAAGTAAATCTAATCCCGATTTAAAAAAAACTTTTTGAAAGCCGTGGGTGTTTTTTAATTTGAATAGGCTTGACGTTCTCATGTTGCCATTCTCCTTTGTACACGACCGCCAACATCAAAATAGTGATGTTTTTTAACCCATTTCCAATTAGTTCGGTCAAGCACTAACTCATAATCTGTATTCAAAAAACCAAATAGAGCCATCACAAACCA
>CAJBJW010000118.1 GCA_903953455.1 uncultured Pseudomonadota bacterium
AATTCGCCATCATGCGAATGAATGAGGCAATTTTCGCCTTCATTTCACCCGGCTTAGGATCTAAAGTGCGAATTAAAACGACAATATTATCTAACTCCACTTCTGAAATACCTAACTTACGCACTAATTTGGCTTGATCATGAGTCGCAAGCAAGTCTAAATAACGCGTTACCAACAGTAATGCATTGGCTTTATGAGGTGTTGAATCCGGCAACTGTTGGAGTTGAAGCCGCAAACAATCACTCAAATCAATTGCGCCAATCCCAACAGGATCAAAATGCTGAATACGATGAAGTACTGCAGACACCTCCTCAATTTCAATATCAATAATTTGCTCACGCAAACTAGAGAAGATTTCGTCTACTGATGCAAGTAAATAACCTTCGGTATCGATATAATCAATGATTGAAATGGCGATAGCATGATCACGCTCAGAGAAAGAGACTAATTCAAGCTGATCTAGTAAATGCGTATGTAAACTTAAACTATCGCTGCGCTGCGTTTCAAATTCACCTTCAAAATTAGACGTTTCCCGAATTGTTCCAAAATCATATTCAGGTAAAGTTTCTTGTTCTGGTTCATAGATATCATCCCATGATGAATCAATTGGTAATTCATCAGGAATATCAGTTTGTGAACCTTCACTACCATGCAGTAAATCTAAATTATCACTTTTTTTGTCTTGAAGGGGAGCATCCAATGAAAACAAACCCAACTCTTCTGATTCAAGCTCTAGCATAATATTTGATTCTAGCGCTTGTTGAATTTCTTGCTGCAAGTCCAATGTCGACATTTGCAATAATTTAATGGCTTGTTGTAATTGGGGTGTCATCGATAATTGATGACCTAGCCGTAAATGTAGAGTTTGTTTCATAAGCAATGAACCTGTTGTGAAATGCGCTGCAATGATTTAAAGACTAAAATTATTGCCTAAATAAACGTCTCGAACTTCCTTGTTTGCAACAATAGCCTGCGCATCACCTTCGGCAATAACGCGTCCGTCACTTAAAATATAAGCACGATGACAAATGTCGAGCGTTTCTCGAACATTATGTTCTGTAATGAGAACACCAATGCCACGCTGACTTAAATGTTGAATAATTTTTTTAATATCATCCACCGAAATAGGATCAACACCAGCAAAGGGTTCATCCAGTAAAATAAATTTTGGATTTGATGCAAGTGCACGAGCAATCTCAACGCGTCGACGCTCTCCACCCGATAAACTTAGTGCTAATTGATCCCGCAAATGGGTGATATGAAACTCATCTAACAGATTGATAATAATAGAATCTATTTGTTTTTTATTCAAATCTGAACGCAATTGCAACACAGCACGCAAATTATCTGCAACCGTCAATTTACGAAAAACAGAAGGCTCCTGTGGCAGATAGCCGATTCCGTGCAATGCGCGCAAATGCATTGGCGTATGCGTAAGGGATTGACCATCTAATGTAATTTCACCCTGATCAACCGTTACAAGACCCACTAGCATATAAAAGCTGGTTGTTTTCCCAGCTCCGTTAGGCCCAAGTAACCCTACAACTTCACCGGTTTTAACCTGCAAGGACACGCCATTTACAACATCACGTTTGTTGTATGATTTATGTAATTGTTTCGCCGCAAGAATCATAAATTAGGGCTTGGGTTGAATAACAACATGCACGCGTTGTTTGCTGTTATTAGCATTATCATCATCTCTATCACCGGCTTTAACTAACGACGTTTTAATATCATATTCAATAAAATCACTCGAATAAGTGCCACTTCCTTGCCAAACAGTTGCGTTATTTATTAATAAAAGCAAATTACGTTTAGGATAGAACTCACCAGTTTCTGCTTGCCCAGTAATATCAGCAGACCCCGGACTTGGCGTTTGTTTGAATTTGGCCATTTTTCCAGTAAATACTAATTTTTCAGGTTCACCATCTTTTAAATGCACCACTAATTTGTCTGAATTCACCCTTATACTGCCTTGTGTAGCAATAACATTACCTGTGTAAATACTCAATTGTGATTTTTCATCATAGGATGCGCCATTTGAATCAATCATAATAGCTTGTTTTGAATCACTTTCTAACGCAAATGTTTGTGAACTACTCATAAATAACGTTATTAAAGCAGCAACACTTACACAATTAAAATGGTGCTGGCTTTGTCTATTTTGTCTCATATTTACCATGTACTTTTGCTAATAATTCTAAATGTATGGGTGCATTAAAGGTGGCTTTCATGCCAAGACCTGTTGTGATATTTTTTCCACTGCGTAGCTGTGTCCATTCTTTTGTCTGAGCAAAATGCGTTTGAGGAAAAATAGTTAAATTAGACGTTTCAATAGCTAACTCACGTTCTTTGACATTACCCGAACGCTCAATAAATACAGCACCATTTAACAAAACAAAATCGGAATTTGTTGGTATTTCACCCGTTTGTGCATGAATTTTCCAAGGCGATTTCGTATTATTCTCAAAAATCATCACGGGATTTTCTAAAATAATCGTTTTATTGTCACTGTAATGCGTCATTTTATTGGCAGTCAATTGTGTATCTAAAAGACCTTTTTCATCCATTTGCCACTTTTGATAGCCGACACTAAAATAATCTGCACTATGCGCTACTGCACCACGTAACGTTGTATTTGTATTTTGCTTGAGCAATTCTGCCCATAAAAAACTCACCACAGCAAACGCAATAATATAACCATAAAAAGCCTTATGATTCATTATCATGCCAAATATTGACTCAATAACGGCTCAAAATTATCTTGCGCTTGCAAAATTAAATCACATACCTCACGCACAGCACCTAATCCACCATTCAAGGTAGTACACCAATCTGAACAAGCCTTAACAGCTTCATTTGCATCCGCTACGGAAATAGCTAAACCCACATGCATCATAACGGGCAAATCAATAACGTCATCACCTACATAAGCAACTTCATCACTAGAAAGCTCTAATTTCACAAGTAATTCGTTAAATACAACGCGTTTATCCTCTTGATTTTGATAAACGTGTGTAATTCCCAAACTTTGCATCCGCATTGCAACAATAGGTGATTCTCGCCCTGATATGACAGCAATTTCCACCCCTGTTTGTTTAAGCATTTTCATTCCATGACCATCACGCGCATGAAAAGACTTGTATTCATTACCTTGGTAATCAAAAAACAGCTTACCATCTGTTAATACGCCATCTACGTCTAAAATCAATAGACGAATGCGGCGTGCTTGTTCCATCACACGTACTGGTATCATTTACACTATCCCTGCACGTATTAAATCGTGCATATTTAAAGCACCACACACTTGCTGCTGATTATTGACAACACACAAGGCACTAATTTTCTTTTCTTGCATTACCTGCATGGCTTGCGCGGCTAAACACATCTCTTCAATGACCGCGCAATCACGCGTCATCACATCACTTATTGCGCAATTTGGCAATGATAAGTTTTGCCCTAACAGGCGACGCAGGTCTCCATCAGTAAAGATACCTTGTAATTGACCTTTTTCATCAACAACAATTGTCATACCAAGTTTTTTTGCTGTCATTTCAAGTACGGCGCCACTAACTAATGTGTCAACTAAAACAGTAGGAATGGCGCATCCTGTATGCATAATATCATTTACACGCAAAAGTAAACGACGTCCTAACCGCCCACCCGGATGAGAAAAAGCAAAATCCGCCCGTGTAAATCCCCGCGCTTCAAGTAGTGAAACCGCGAGAGCATCACCCATGACAAGCGCTGCGGTGGTACTTGAAGTGGGCGCTAAGCCTAATGGACAGGCTTCTTGTGCAACAGATACATTCAAGTGCACCGTTGCAAAATTGGCTAATGTCGACGTCGTATTGCCTGTTAAAGCGATGAGCGGAATACCTAAACGCTTAATTAAAGGTAAAATAGCAACAATTTCTTGTGTTTCACCTGAATTAGATAACGCCAACACCACATCATGCATGGTTATCATTCCTAAGTCACCATGACTTGCTTCACCAGAATGTACAAAAAAAGCGGGTGTACCCGTGCTGGCAAGTGTCGCGGCAATTTTCCCTCCAATATGTCCAGATTTACCTACACCGGTGACAACAATTCGACCTTTACAGGCAAATAAAAGTTTACATGCCGCCACAAAATTGGCGTCAATTTGCTTTGCCAAATCGGCAATCGCTTGCGCTTCAACTTGAATAACGGCAAGTCCAAGCTCACGCAAGGCATCATCATGGAGTTTCATGGGTTGTTGGGTTATTTTCGCATAAATTTTAATATAGCTTTATTATGCCATAGATTGATGGAATTAATATTGCGTGCAAATAAATTGATACAAAAAAGGGAATCCAATATCGTTATTATTCAAGAGATAATAAAATGTTTGGCATAAATCCTGCATTATAAAAACAGCAGCAATAATTTCGTCCGCTGCATTTTTCAGCCATCAAAACAACATGGTAGAAAAACGAGTTAACGAAATAGGTTATTGATACAAATATAGTTTGCCAGTATATTTCTGGTGATTAATAGTGAATAAAACGTATAGGTTGTCAAAATGGCAGAAGAAATCGAAAACGAAGAAGTTGAATACGAAGTTAAAAAATCAAAAAAGCCCCTTATCATCTTAGTAGTTGCCATTATTCTGTCTTTGGCAGCCGGTGGTGGAGGTACCTTTTTTGCTGTGAAACAAGGTTTAATTGGCGCTGCTGCACATGAAGAAGAAATTGCCGTGTGTGAAGAGCCACCACCACCACCTGATCACACTCTCTATTTTGAACTAACCAAGCCTTTAGTGGTGAACTTTTCACCTAGCTCTTCAGTACGTGTTGTTAAAGTGACGCTGACTATGTCTGCAGAAGACCCTGCCACTATTGATGTATTGAAGAAAAATGAGCCGATGCTCATGAATAACTTGCTGATGTTAATTAGTGCACAAAATACAGATAACTTAAAAACACACGACGGAAAGGTTGCACTTCGTGACGCCATTTTCGATGACGCGACGGCTATGCTAGAAAAAATGTCGCCTGAAGCGGAAATTAAAGACGTCTTCTTTACTTCATTTATCATGCAATAAGACTATGAGTGACTTACTTTCGCAAGCAGAAATTGATGCCTTATTGAATGGCATGGGCGGCGGCGACCTTGATGTGGGTGACGCAGAAGAAGAGGCAAGTGTCTATTCTGAAGACGATGTCGAGGAAATGGAAGAGCGCGGTATCGTTAAATCGTATGATTTAGCGAATCAGGAACGGATTGTTCGGGGTCGAATGCCAACGCTTGAAATGATAAATGAGCGTTTTGCACGATTACTTCGTGTGTCGATTTTTAACTTTTTGCGTCGTGCATCGGAAATTTTTATCTCCAGCATTCAGATTAAAAAGTTTTCGGATTTTTCTCAAGGTTTGCTTGTACCAACAAGTTTAACCGTTATTCGTGTTAATCCATTACGAGGCAAGGCGTTAATCGTAGTTGAGCCAAGCTTAATTTTCACAGCGGTAGATAGTTATTTTGGTGGCGGCGGCTTTTTTGAAAATGCACCTTCCGAAGGTAAAGAATTTACACAGACTGAAATGCGCGTGGTACTTTTAATCATTGAATTGATTTTTAAAGATTTAAAAGAAGCATGGAAACCCGTGATGAATTTAGATTTCGATTATCTAAGTTCAGAAATTAATCCTCGATTTGCCAATATTGTAGAGCCACCTGAATTAGTGGTGGTTTCAACGTTGCATGTGGATTTGGAAGGCGGCGGCGGTGATATTCATATTGCAATGCCTTATGCGATGCTTGAGCCAATTCGTGATTTACTTGACGTTATCAATAGTAATAAAGAAGACGTTGATGAAAATTGGTATGACTCACTTTATCGTGAAGTGATGAGAGTGGATATTCCTGTTAGCAGTTTGTTAATTGAAAAAAATATGTCCATTCGCAGCGTGCTCCAACTCAAAAAAGGTGATGTCATTCCAATTGATTTGCCTGAATCTGTGACCTTAGATGCAGCTAATGTGCCTATATTTACTGGTAAAGTTGGCATCTCTGAAGGCAATTACGCCATTCAAATTACTGATCGTATCGTCACCTGATGATATCGGCACTTGAAACTAAATTAAAGAAAAGATAAGCGAGAAAAATTATGAGCGATAAAGACGATATCGAAACCGTTTCTTTTAAAGAATTCGAAGATCAAGACAATTCACAATCTATTGAATCTAATGAAGAAGTTAATTTAGATGTTATTTTAGATGTGCCTGTTGTGATTTCCATGGAAATCGGACGCACTCAGATTAGTATTCGTAATTTACTGCAACTCAACCAAGGTTCTGTCGTTGAATTGGAGCGTTTTGTTGGTGAAGGTCTTGATGTACTTGTCAATGGAATGTTAATTGCCCATGGCGAAGTTGTTGTGATTAACGACAAATTTGGTATACGATTAACTGATGTTATTAGTCCTTCAGAGCGCGTTAAACGCTTGGCATAATGCGGCAAACTGAACTGATTTCAAGTAGCGACTTTTTAGGTCCGTCACTTGCCTTACTGGCTGTTTTACTCATTTTTATGGTTTGTGTTTGGGCTATTAAAATGCTGCAAAAACAAACGGTACATGAAAATGATCGCTTGCGTATTGTCAGTGGATTGTCACTTGGAATGCGCGAGCGATTAGTCCTTGTCCAAGCAGGCAAAAAGCAGTTGATTTTAGGTGTGACACCCAGTCGCATTGATATGCTTTGTCTTTTAGAAGGTGATGATTGCTTGCAAAAGATAACGCTTGAATCTTCGCCAGAAAACAGTTTCGCTTATAAGTTAAAACAAGTCATGAAAGGAAAAAATCATGCGTAAACGCACCGTTATTTTTATCTTATTTACACTCGCTGCGCTGGGTTTGAGCTCCATAGCCTTTGCCATGCCTGCAGGTATTGAGGCTTTAACGGTGACAAGCAACCCAAAAGGGGGGCAGACGTATAGCGTGACGTTGCAAATTTTAGCGTTAATGACAATCATGACGCTTTTACCTGCGATGTTGCTGACCATGACATCGTTTACGCGCATCATGATTGTTTTCAGTTTATTGCGTCAAGCATTAGGTACGGGTCAGGTTCCTAGCAACCAAGTATTACTTGGTCTGTCATTGTTTTTGACACTTTTTATCATGATGCCAGTGTTTGACAAAGTCAATAATGAAGCGGTTAAACCGTATATGGAAGAAAAAATTGATGCCATGGCCGCAGTTGAAAAGGCATCGATTCCTTTTCGTCAGTTTATGACCAAGCAAACACGCGAAAGTGATTTGGAGTTGTTTGTGCGAATTTCTGGCAAAGCTGAAATTAATAACGCTGAAGAAATTCCTTTTTCGCTATTACTACCAGCTTATGTCACAAGTGAAATCAAAACCGCATTTCAAATTGGCTTTATGATTTTTTTGCCGTTTCTGATTATTGATCTAGTCGTAGCGAGTGTATTGATGTCAATGGGTATGATGATGCTCTCACCCATGATTATTTCACTACCTTTTAAAATTATGCTATTTGTACTCGCTGATGGCTGGTCGCTCATTATGGAAATGCTCGCTGCGAGCTTTTATGTTGGCACTTAACGGAGCGTCAAAGCTATGACACCCGAAATTATTTATACCGTAGGCCAGCAAGCAATGATTGTGGCTGTCAAATTGACGGTACCTTTACTCCTGCCTGCGCTAGTAGTTGGTTTAATCGTTGCTATGTTTCAAGCAGCAACACAAATTAACGAATCTACTTTGACGTTTGTACCCAAAATAGTCGTGATAGGTCTTGTCTTGCTTTTATTTGGGCCGACTATGTTGCAACAGTTCCTTGATTATTTTCAGGATTTAATTAAGGAAATTCCCGTTTTGATCGGCTAACATAATGAATTTTACCGAAGCACAAGTGCTTAATACGATAGCGATGATGATGTGGCCGTTCATGCGAATTAGTGCCATGTTTGTGTCTATGCCTGTTTTAAGTGTTCGTGCGATGCCGGCGCGGATTCGAGTGATTATTTCTGGTGCGATTACACTGCTTGTGATGCCATTGCTTCCACCTGTCCCGCAGATTGAGATGCTCAGTTATGCTGGCATTATGATTGGTGTACACCAAGTTGCTATTGGGTTGACGACAGGATTTATTTTGCAGCTGGTTTTTGCGGCGGTTGTGTTTGCGGGGCAGGGAATTGCATATGGTATGGGTCTAGGTTTCGCTTCGATGATTGATCCACAAAATGGCCAACAAGTGCCCGTTATTGCGCAAATCTACATGATTACGAGTACCTTGTTATTTTTGGCGATGGATGGGCATTTAATACTCATTAAGTTACTTGCAGATAGTTTCCTGACACTTCCCATTGGGGAGACTTTTTCCACAAACGATATTTGGGCCGTGATTTCGTGGAGTGGGAGAATGTTTTCAGATGGCTTATTGCTCTCGATGCCAATTATTATTAGTCTATTGCTTGTTAACGTTATTTTTGGCGTTGCATCAAAATCAGCGCCACAATTACAAATTTTTTCAGTAGGTTTTCCGATTACTTTAATGCTAGGCATCCTGCTAATTTGGTTTACATTACCGGATTTATTAGGCTTAATACCTGATTTATTAGATGATGCTTTTGATTTAATTAAACAATTACTCCGCATAAATTAACGTATGGCTGAAGATTCAGGACAAGAAAAAACCGAAGAACCCACCCAGAAACGGTTAACTGATGCCCAAAATAAAGGACAAATTGCCCGTTCTAGAGAGTTAAATACGTTTATTATGCTCATTGTCAGTGCATGGCTGCTTATGACACAGGGTCAGCGTGTTGGTGAGGGCATACTTGATATGATGCGCAGTTATTTTCATTTATCGCGCGACATGATTTTCGAACCTAAATTGACCGTTGTTTTATTTAAACAAGCCATGACAGATGGTTTATTACTTGTTGCACCTATGCTCGCAATGTTAACAATTGCGGCTATTGTCGCTCCCATCGCCTTAGGAGGTTGGATTTTTAGTATGGAATCAATAACACCTAAATTCGACAAGCTCGATCCCATTAAAGGCTTGCCTAAATTATTCTCACTTAACGGACTTGTTGAGTTGCTTAAAGCGATGTTAAAAATGACGCTAGTTGGCCTTGTAGGTTGGCTGCTGTTTAACTCACTATTTGCACAAATACTTGGCTTAAGTGCCGAGCCTATGCAGCAAGCCATTGTCCACGCACTTAAGCTAATTGGTTATAGTTTTTTAATTTTAAGTTGTGCTTTGATTCTTGTGGCGGCAATTGATGTGCCCTATCAATTGTGGAATCACAGTAAAAACTTAAAAATGACGCTACAAGAAATTAAAGACGAAATGAAGGAATCTGAAGGAAGTCCAGAAGTCAAAGGACGAATTCGTCGTGCACAAATGGAAATGGCGCAGAATCGAATGATGGGGGAAGTTGCCAAAGCGGACGTCATTATTACCAACCCGAGTCATTATGCTGTTGCATTGAAATATGATGAAAACTCAGGTAGTGCCCCTGTTTTAGTGGCTAAAGGCGTCGATTTAATCGCCGCTCAAATTCGTAACTTAGCCATTGAAGCAAATGTACCTTTAGTTGCGGCGCCTCCTTTGGCTCGTGCGCTTTATTATTCAACCGAATTAGATACCGAAATTCCACAAGGCTTATATTCTTCCGTTGCTCAAGTGTTGGCATATATTTTCCAACTTAAAGAAGCAACAAAAACACGAGGCACAAAACCGACGCCTCCCAAAGACATTCAAGTTCCCCCCGAATTTAAACAGGAATAAGCTGTTATGGATTTAACTAAACTTAGAAGCATATTGACGATGTTAGGCAAAGCCGAATTAGGTGCGCCTTTTGTCATTATTATGATTTTGGCGATGGTCATGTTGCCTTTGCCGACCTTTTTGCTCGATATTTTCTTCACTTTTAATATCTCCTTTTCGCTCATTATTCTCTTGGTGGTGGTGTATACACTCAGACCCTTAGATTTTGCGTCATTTCCGACAGTCATTTTACTTGCAACTCTGCTACGTCTTGCTTTGAACGTGGCTTCAACTCGTGTCGTGCTTTTAGAGGGTCACAACGGAGGTGATGCAGCTGGGAAAGTTATTGAGGCTTTTGGTGCGTTTGTCATCGGGGGTAATTTTGCTGTTGGTTTAGTTGTTTTTACCATTTTGGTTATTGTCAATTTCGTCGTTGTGACGAAAGGTGCTGGGCGTGTTGCAGAAGTTGGTGCACGTTTTACTTTAGATGCAATGCCTGGCAAACAAATGGCTATTGATGCGGATTTAAATTCAGGCCTTATCACACAAGATCAAGCCCGTGAGCGTCGCGCTGAAGTAGCAATGGAAGCGGATTTTTACGGTTCTATGGACGGTGCGAGTAAATTCGTACGTGGTGATGCGATTGCAGGGATTATTATTCTTTTTGTGAATATTATTGGCGGCCTTTCAATTGGGATGTTGCAACATGGCTTAACGTTTGCCGATGCAGGTGAAAAATATGTCTTGTTAACCATTGGTGACGGTCTTGTGGCGCAAATTCCCTCATTGTTACTTTCTACTGCTTCGGCCTTAGTGGTCACTAAAGTTGGTGCGACCAGTCAAAATATTGGTCAACAAGTGAGTGCACAATTATTTGACAACCCTAAAGCCTTAATGATTACCAGCGGGATTATGGGCGCATTGGGATTAATTCCCGGTATGCCTAATTTAGTATTTATTATGCTATCAACTGCATTAGGTGCATCCGCTTACTATATTGATAAACGCAATAAAGTAATGGCACTGGAAAAATTAGATTCTAAAAAAGCGGATTCATCACTCATGCCGGCTGAAAGTAGAGAGTTGGGCTGGGAAGATGTCATGCCTGTTGATATTATTGGTCTTGAAGTGGGATATCGTTTAATTCCATTAGTTGATAAAAACCAAGGTGGTCAATTAATGACGCGTATTAAAGGGGTACGGAAGAAATTATCTCAAGAATTGGGCTTTCTTATTCCCTCAGTACATATTCGAGATAACTTGGATTTAAGTCCAACAACGTATCGCATTTCATTGATGGGCGTTACGGTCGGAGAGTCTGAAATTATTCCTGAAATGGAAATGGCCATTAACCCTGGACGTGTATTTGGTGATTTAGTAGGTAAGCCTTGTCGAGATCCAGCGTTTGGACTTGAAGCATTCTGGATTGAGCCCAATCAAAAAGATTATGCGCAAACGATGGGTTACACCGTTGTTGACTCAGGGACCGTTGTAGCCACGCATTTAAGTCATTTACTGCAATCGCACGCGCACGAGCTTCTTGGTTACGAAGAAACACAGCGTATGCTGGATAATTTGTCAAAAACAGCGCCCAAGCTTGTGGACGATTTGGTGCCAAAAACACTTTCTCTTGGCGTGGTGGCGAAAGTTCTACAAAACTTACTTGTCGAGCAAGTGCCCATCCGCGATATGCGTACAATAGCCGAAACTCTGGCGGAATACGGTTCAAAAAGTCAAGATACCGACATTTTAACCTCTGCAGTACGTACCGCGCTTGGCAGATTAATTATTCATGAAATTACCGGATCAGCAGAAGAATTAACAGTTATCACGTTAGATAGCGAGTTGGAACAGATATTGCAGAAGTCTTTACAAACGGCGAGCGAAAGTGGTACCGGCGTCGAACCAGGCCTTGCGGATCAAATGCACGAATCGTTGCAGGAGAATACGCAACAAATGGAAATGGATGGACAATTACCGATTCTGTTGGTGTCCTCCTATATTCGACCTTGGTTATCACGCTTTGTTCGTCATTCGATTCCGAACTTACACGTCCTTGCATATAACGAAATCCCTGCCGATAAGCAGGTGAAAGTGATTGCAAATGTCGGACGACGCGCATAACTGATTTATAGAGAATTTAAGGACTTCTAAATGAAAATTAAACGCTTTTTTGCAGAAAATATACGTCAAGCCATGCAGATGGTTCGTGATGAATTAGGTGCAGATGCTGTGATTATGTCTAATCGTAGCGTGGATGGTGGTGTTGAAATTGTCGCTGCTCGCGATTTTGATGAACAAGAAGTTATTCGCACAACGGCACCAACCCAAAAACCGTCGCAAAGTCAGTCATCATTATCTTCATCGCGCGATTATCAAAAGCCCACTGTTAGTGCAAAACAAGTAAAAAAAGTGGCATTGCCTGATTTTGAAGCTGAAAAAAATCATTTACATGTCGTTAGCAGTCCTCGTAAACAAGAAGAAAAAGAAAAAGCCATGAATCGCGGTTCAGCGCGACGTGGAATTGACCAATATGTCGGTTATGCCGAAAAAGTACAATTACGCGGTAATCCAGATGCCGTTAAGCATCATTTTACAACACCCGCTCCAATTCCAACTTCAGCGGCACCATCGGTAATGATTAAAGTGCCTAAAAAAGCCGCTGCGCCGGCCCAAGCTCAACGTGAAGCCATTATGCCTCAAGCTCGCCATGGCCTGCGCACAGAAGTCAGTGATGAAGCGCGAGATTTGCGTCATTTATTCCAAGATGATTACGAGGACGATTTTGACGATATTTTCGAAGAAGAAACGTCGCTCTACACGCCCAATACAAAGCAAGCCTACGTTGAACCAACTGCGGCAATAAACGAACAACCAAAATTTGACACAACGGCTTCTGCTCACATTGAAGAGAAAGAAAACGCATCTGAAAAGTTACTTATACAGATGAGCAAAGAGATTAAATCTCTACGCAACACCTTTGATAGTAAGCTTTCTAGCATTAATTTTGCGCATCATCTTCAAAACAAAGACGCGATTCCAGTTCGCACAGAGCTTTTGAAAAACTTAGCAGGAATGAGTATTTCAAAAAAATTAAGCGTCAAAATTGCGAATCGTTTTGCGAATCATACCAATTTTGATTTTGTGTTTACACAAGCACAAGAATTGCTCTCAAAAGTATTACCTATCGCTGAAGACAATTTACTTGAAACAGGTGGCATTGTTGCCCTAGTAGGTCCAACAGGCGTAGGTAAAACAACAAGTGTTGCCAAAATTGCGGCGCAATTCACCATCAAGCATGGCCCCAATCAAGTCGCCCTAATTACAACGGATAACTACCGTATTGCTGCCCATGAGCAATTAAATACTTACGGTCGACTTTTAAATATTCCTGTACGAGTTGCGTCAAGTGCGTCAGAATTAAGTCATTTAATTCATAGTTTTTCTGACAAAAAATTGGTGTTAATTGATACAGCCGGAATGAGTCAACGCGACATGAAACTAATTGAACAAATCAATACACTCAAAGAGAATGATTTGATGATTAAGTCTTATCTCGTTATGTCAGCAGCAACTGAGTACAAAGCCATGAATGAAATTATTGATGCGTTTCATATTTTTAAGCCTCACGCGGCAATTTTAACGAAAATTGATGAAGCGGCAACCGTCGGTTCAGCCATTTCGTCATTAATTGAACATAATTTACCAATCTCTTTTATTACCAACGGTCAACAAGTCCCTGAAGACATGCGTCATCCCTGTGCAAGAAAATTAATTGCACAATGCGTTACTGAATTGGATGTTGTGGACGATTACAGCGAAGAAAACAACGAAGCATGGGTGGCTCAAGGTTATGCTTAAACAACCAGATCAAGCAGCGGGCATTCGTAAACTAAACAAAAGTAAACCGGTACGCGTCATTGCCATTGCTAGTGGCAAAGGTGGCGTTGGGAAGACGAATGTTTCGGTGAATGTCGGTATCTCTTTAGTGAAAATGGGTCAACGCGTCGTATTGATGGATGCGGATATGGGGCTTGCCAATGTTGATATTTTGCTTGGTGTGTATCCCAAGTACAATTTGTCGCATGTGTTAACCGGTGAGAAAACGCTAGACGAAATTATGGTCACTTCGCCATCGGGTTTAAAACTCATTCCTGGCGCATCAGGAATTCAAAAAATGACGGAGTTGTCTACCATTGAGCAAGCAGCGGTGATTCGTGCCTTTAGTGAAATTGACCAGCAAATAGACGTATTAATTGTTGATACGGCGGCGGGTATTTCGTCAAGTGTCGTCAATTTTTCACGAGCGTGTCAAGAAATCATCGTTGTCATTTGCGATGAGCCAACCTCACTCACTGACGCTTATGCGTTTATTAAATTGCTACACCGTGATTACGGCTGTAATCATTTTCATATTCTGCCTAATATGGTGCAATCTGTTCAGCAGGGTAAATCGTTATTTCAAAAATTAAACAAAGTGACGGATAATTATTTAGACGTTACTTTGCAATTTGTTGGCGCGATTCCTTATGACGAATACTTACGTCAATCTGTACAAAAACAAAATCCAGTGGTTTTAGCTTACCCACGCAGCAAATCTGCGCAAGCGATGAAAGCCATTGCGACAAAAATTGACAGTTGGCCCATTAAAGCGCAGGCAGGTGGCTATATCGAATTTTTTATCGAACGAATGGTCAAGTACGCGTCTCAAAAGGATGTCGCATGAATAAACGATTACTGACTATGTGGCAGTCAAAAAATTGGCTGTTACTTTTTATCAATGAACCTTTTAACAAATGGGAGGTCGCATGAGCGCAGTAGCAATGTACAGTTCCGTGCAAGTTGGAGGCATTGACGAACAAGTTCTGCAACATGCACCACTTGTTAAGCGTATCGCCTATCATTTGCTAAGTAAGCTTCCTAATTCAGTCCAAGTGGATGATTTAATTCAAGCGGGCATGCTTGGCTTACTTGAAGCATTGCGAAATTATGATTTAAGTAAAGGCGCAAGTTTTGACACTTATGCGGGTATTCGTATTCGCGGCTCGATGCTTGATGAAGTGCGCCGATGCGATTGGGTACCACGTTCGGTTTATAAAAAATCACGCACTATAAGTGATGCAATTCGAATTATTGAAAATGAAACAGGGTGCGCGGCTAAAGATGCTGAGGTAGCAGAATATCTAAATATGAGTTTGGATGAATATCATCATATTTTACAAGATTCAAATAATTGTCGCGTGTTCAGTATTGAAGAATTATCGCAAACTGGTGATAATTACTTAGAAGAATCCTCGAGTGTCAATGATACGCCTCTTGAAAGTTTAACATTAGAGAATTTTCAAAGCGCGTTGAGTGCCGCTATTGCTTCGTTGCCAGAACGTGAAAGATTGATTATTTCACTTTACTATGATGAAGAATTAAATCTTAGGGAAATTGGAAAGATTTTGAATTTGACTGAATCGCGAGTGAGTCAAATTAGTTCACAAGCTGTTTTGCGTTTACGCTCTCGATTGGGCGGTTGGTTAAATAATGATTGAATATTAACCTATTAGCCGTGATAATCATGCAATTATTGAACAATTGCACTGTAATAGGCGCTAGTTATAAAATTTAAGGTATGATAAAACTCCTGAATTTAAAAACAACCTCAATAAGGCAGAGAAAGTAAGCATTTATGTATCACTTTCTCTGCCTTATTGATACTAGGTTAATGGAAATACGTTGCATTTAACAGATTTAAACGCATAAAACGACACCTTTTGCGGAGATTATAAAATGTTAGAAGTTCAAGCTGTTTCAGCCGCTTATCCAATGAAAAAATCTAAAAAAATCCATAAAGATGATGATCGTATGCCCGAAAAAAAACCCCAGCGTAAGCTGAAATTGAGCGCCGATTACGAGGAAGAACATGATGACTCAGCCCCTAGTGAACATATCGACATCCATGCTTAACGAAACGACCATTTTAATTGGATTTATTGCTTTAGCCTTGGTAATTGTTGGATTACTTGTTGCTGTTGTTTGGCTTAGTAGACTCTATTTAAAACTGAATAAAAATTACATAACGATTGAATCCATAACTCAAAGTAATAAAAATGATATCTATGGCTTATGTTCTGCAGCGCTTAGTGTGAATGAGAATACGGGCACTATTTATGAAAAACTGCATGAAGTAAAGCAACAACTTTCTCAAATTTCCGAAAAGATGTCAGCGTTTAGTCAGTATGAACCCATTGATCCAAATAGCCCTTATAATGTTGATATTCGTAAAATTCGAGATGGGGCGAGCATTGAAGAGTTAATGCGTCAATCTGAAATCAGCTACGATGAGGCGGCGCTGCTTATTCGTCTGCATGGCGGCAAACAGCCTACTTAACCTATCCAGATACAAATTAAATGCAGAGAAAATACTTGTGAATGTAGAAAATAAAAGCGGTTTAAATTACAAAGATGCAGGCGTTGATATTGTTGCAGGCAATGCACTCATCGAGCGCATAAAACCTATTGCAGCAAAGACACGCACAGCCGGTGTAATGGCTGGACTGGGTGGCTTTGGGTCATTATTTGAATTACCGCTTGATCGCTATAAAAATCCTGTTCTAGTGTCTGGCACTGATGGCGTGGGGACTAAATTAAAATTAGCCATTGATTCAGGTATACACAATACAGTTGGCATTGATTTAGTCGCTATGTGCGTCAATGACATTATTGTTCAAGGTGCAGAACCTCTTTTTTTCCTTGATTATTTTGCCACAGGAAAACTCGACGTTGATACCGCTGCTGCTGTTATTGAAGGAATTGGTAAAGGTTGTGAACTCGCTGGCGCTGCGCTTGTAGGTGGTGAAACTGCTGAAATGCCCAATATGTACGCAGATGGTGATTATGATTTAGCGGGTTTTTGCGTTGGTATTGTTGAAAAATCACAAATGCTCGATGGCAGTTTAGTGAAAGCCGGCGATAAACTCATTGGTTTAGCTTCGTCAGGTGCACATTCAAATGGGTATTCCCTCATTCGTAAAATTATTGAACGCAATGAAGCAAGTTTAAGTGATCCATTTGATGGAAAAACGTTAGGTGAAACACTGCTAGCACCAACACGTATTTATGTAAAATCGCTTTTAGCATTACTTAAACAAGTTAATGTACACGCGCTTGCGCATATTACAGGTGGTGGATTAACTGAGAATCTTCCACGCGTTATTCCCGATGATTTACGCGCTAATATTGATTTATCTTCTTGGCAATTCCCTGCTATTTTTGATTGGCTTCAAAGTAGTGGCAATGTTTCGCAAGAAGATATGCTCGTGACATTTAATTGCGGTGTTGGCATGGTGATTTTTGTTGCTGCTGAAGATGAAGTAAATACGTTAGAGCTACTCAGTGAAT
>CAJBJW010000119.1 GCA_903953455.1 uncultured Pseudomonadota bacterium
AATCCCTTTCATAAACAATTCGCGGTCATTAATTTTATCCGTGAGGGCTTGCTTGAGTAGGACTTTAATCTCAACGTCTTTCACGACGCTAC
The DNA here is from genome assembly GCA_903953455.1 of uncultured Pseudomonadota bacterium. GTDB lineage: Bacteria > Pseudomonadota > Gammaproteobacteria > Methylococcales > Methylomonadaceae > UBA10906. The sequence goes on from CAJBJW010000119.1 coordinate 93, forward strand.
GTTCCATGGCTGATAGATATTCTTCCTTATCTACCCGATTCCAATCTATCACCTGTTTGATTTCTGTTTTAAGGATGAGGTCCAGCCAGATGCGAGTAGCACGACCGTTACCTTCACGAAAGGGATGAGCAATATTCATCTCCACATATTTCTCGATGATTTCATCAAAATTGCTATGTGGCATTGTGTCGATATGTTTTAACGATGCTTCTAAATACATCAGTGGTGCAAAACGGAAATTCCCTTTGGCGATATTCACCTCACGGATTTTACCTGCGAAGTGATAAATATTTTCAAATAAATAAGCATGAATAAAAGAAAGCCCTGAGAATGTACCTACCTCCACCTGAGTAATATCACCAGAGTCAAAAAGTTGTTTGGCTTTTTGCTTGCTAATTTTTTCCTCAGCTTTAGCTAACTCAACCTGATGGGTGATATTTAATTTGTTTTCCAATGTCATGCGACATTCCCATCAATATTCACTTTATCATTCATTTCATATAATCCTATGCCCACTAGCGCTTGCATTAACACGCTCTCTTAATTCACTTCCTGGTTTAAAATGGACGCTATTCTTTCTAGGAATAGATACAGTCTCGCCTGTTCTGGGATTACGACCCATTTTAGCATTGTGCTGTCTAACAGAGAAAGTGCCAACCCCCCTAATTTCAATTCGACCACCACGCGCTAACTCTTCATTTATACTATTAAAAAACAGTTCACAGCCGCTTCAACATCTACTTTACTCAAATTGGGTTGCTTAGATGCGATAACTTGAATTATTTCGGATTTAGTCAGAAGTATTATTTGTTAATTATTTCATAAAATCACCAATGTGGAACATACAAAAAACATTTTATTTTGTGCAGTTTAATACTTTTTATATACTTTATCATTCTTTAAAATATAGAGGTTATTTTTGAATAATAATGTCTTAGCTTCTAAAATCTGATTTCTTCATAAGCATCACCAATGCGGATAATACAACTGAATTTTAATTGTATTGAGTGGCGTGAAAAGTTTGACGATTGGCGATTTCATTTTGTAAAAAAACCCGCCTATAATTAGAAAGCCGCAAATTCTCGAGATTTAGCGGCTTTTTTTTATTGTCTATCACATCCTTTGACCAATATTTAAATTCGTAGGGTGTTGAATAGTTGACTTAATTACTCAGGTACCCTAAAGTAAATATAGGGCTAATTTAGTCCTGTATTTATGTCTATAAAAACTTGGTGAATAGTGATAGCCGTCATTCCTGTATGACTTATCTGTATTCACTGTAATTTCAACATTGAGAGAATGCGATGCTAACAGCGAGTGAGTTAAGAAGCTACATCATGGATGGCTTGTCAAGCGATTATGTTAAAGTGCAAGGTGATGACGGTCAGCATTTTGAGGCGGTGATCGTTAGCTCCAAATTCACCGGTAAAAACAAGGTGCAGCAACATCAATTAGTGTATCAGGCACTGGGTGAACGTATGCGTACAGAAATTCACGCACTGTCGATACACACCTTCACACCTGAGGAATGGATTAAGAGCCACAATTAAACTACTTTTGAGAATAATTATGATGGTTGTTCTGAAAAGACTTAAGCATTAAGTGACGATCAACCCGGTTGTGATTTAGATGAAAGGTACGCCCCGACTCCCTCAGTGCGGATTCTCCGGTTCTGCTAAACAGAGTTACACCGTTTGGATAGGCTGATTTTCAATGCCTGATTGCATTCATGGTGTGACCGATAAGAAGTGCGCGAGAATCAAATGAGACTCGGCATAACACATAAAGTGGCAGGCGACTTGATTCAACCACAAAGGCTCGACTATATATGAAAAATTATGCAAAATTTAACACCTATTGAATTGGCCGCATGGCTTGCGGATGAAGCACGAGAACAACCCCTGCTACTCGACGTGCGTGAGCCGTGGGAGTTTGAGGCCGGTCATATTGACGGATCCTTAACGATGCCGATGAATACTATTCCCAGCAGGCTATCCGAACTGGATGCGCAACAGCCGATTATTTGCATTTGCCACCATGGCGTGCGCAGTATGCAGGTTGCGTTATTTTTAGAACAGAATGGTTTTACAGCTATTGGAAACCTGACCGGTGGCGTTCATTCATGGGCATTGCAAGTTGACAGCACGATACCGATCTATTGAATTGAAGACTAACTATCCTTCGAAGAATTACCTGCGCCATTCCAGCATCTGCTTTTATAACCTTGCCGAATGTTTGCAACAGGTTGATTTTGGTTAAGCGGCGGAGCGACTGATGACATACTTATTCCAACCTATCACGAATAGTAGAGTAGCGTGTTAGCCATTTCAGATGATCAAATTTTTAGGCTTGTTCAACGATTAGCTGATCATTTTTACAAGTTGTTTGACACGCATGAAGTGAATCATTGCATAAGTGTGTAGCAGGGGTGCATTGGAAAGCTATGAGCAAAAAAACGATAGAATTGGATGAAATAGAAACAATCACTTTAGCGTATTACAATCAAAATGCTTCAGCATTTTGGAGTGGTACAAAAGACCATGATGTGGCACAAAACTATGAAGCGTTTTTATCACCGTTTCCACAAGATAAGAAACTGGATATTTTAGACCTAGGATGTGGGCCTGGAAGAGATGTGCACTATTTTAAATCATTGGGGCATAGGCCCGTTGGACTCGATGGCAGTGCTGTTTTTTGTACTATGGCTAGAAGCTACACAGGCTGTGAGATTCTTTGTCAAAAATTTCTAAATCTCCAATTACCCAAACAGGCATACGATGGCATTTTTGCTAATGCTTCGCTGTTTCATGTACCTAGCCAAGAGCTACCTCGCGTCCTTGAAGAATTATATGTTGCATTAAGGCCTGGGGGTATTTTGTTTTTATCCAATCCTCGCGGCAATCAAGAAGGCTGGTCAGGCCAACGATATGGTCATTATATGCAATTAGATTCCAGTAATTTGTTTATGGAGACCGCAGGATTTAAAGTGATCAATCATTATTACCGGCCAGCGGGCAAACCCATTCATGAGCAACCTTGGTTAGCAATCGTTGCAATGAAGCCATTTGAAACTCTATAAGCCATCGTTAGAAATGGTGTTGCCAGGCTACACTTAGTAAGAATTTACTTTAACAGATGCGATTCAAACATCCGGCATTGGAAATAACATAACACATTATGAATGAAAAATATGAGTCCGTTTTAAGCTATCACAATCGAACAAAACATAGATTAAATCGGTATGCAAATGGCCCAGAATCAATCGACTGGGATGATCAACCCAATCAATTTAGGCGTTTTTCTGGTTGCGAGATTGTCAGACTACCCCAACCAGGAAACGAACTCAAACCCTTATTTTCCGATTTGGATAATGCCGAAATACCAGCAAAACCGCTAAATAGCGTTAATGCGGGTTTATTGCTGGAATTAGCCTTCGGCTTGTCAGCATGGAAACAATTCGGCTCAAACCGCTGGGCATTGCGCTGCAATCCTTCAAGCGGAAACTTGCATCCGACAGAAGTCTATTTAGTTAGTACGGGCAATGATTTTATTCAATCAGGTGTTTACCACTACCTCAGTCATGATCATAGTCTTGAGCGGCGCTGTCTGTTTTCTGGCGATTTCCAAGATGCTGGCTTACTCATAGGCTTGTCTTCAATCCATTGGCGAGAAGCGTGGAAATACGGTGAAAGAGCTTACCGATATTGTCAGCATGATATTGGTCACGCCTTGGGCGCTTTAAGCTATGCTGCTGCAGCACTGGGCTGGTCAGTGGAGTTGTTTGCGGAATGGTCGGATAATGATATCAATCAATTATTAGGTCTTGATCGGGATGATTTTATCCCTTTGGAGTATGAGTCACCTGATATTATTTGTAGAATTCATACGCAGACAAACAACAAGCCATTAGTTGCCAACACTCTGTTGGAAGCCGCACAATTTGGGGAGTGGTTCGGTAAAGCCGATAGTCTAGGAGCTAAACATAGATATAATTGGCCAATAATCAATGAGATTTCAAATACTGCAAGCAAACCGAAAACTATAGAGCCGGTGCATCAGCAACCCACTCAGCAATACGCTATAAAATCATCGTGTATAAAGTCAGTAACGCAAATCATTCGTCAACGCCGAAGTGCACAACAATTTAATCCCAAAGCATCACTTTTGCAGAAAACAGATTTTTATAGAATGCTAGCCGCTGTATTGCCCACTACCGCCGCTTTTGAATTGTGGCGTTGGCCACCCAAAATCCACCTGTTTATTTTTGTCCATAATGTTGATGGCTTGACTCCTGGTATCTACGTATTGCCAAGATATTCTGATGCGCTAGCAAAATTGCAAGCGGCGACCCTATCAGATTTTGACTGGCAGAAAGTTTCAGAGATAGTACCGCTCTATCATCTACATTCTGGAAATTACAGGCAGGTGGCCAAAACGTTGTCCTGTCATCAATCTATTGCGAGCGACAGCGCCTTCAGTTTGGGAATGGTTGCAGAATTCAGTGAGTCCATAGATTTAATGCCATGGGTTTATCGTCGTTTGTACTGGGAATGCGGTTTAATAGGCCAAGTTCTCTATCTTGAAGCAGAGGCTTTAGATGTTCGAGGCACAGGTATCGGTTGTTACTTTGATGATAGCGTCCATGAACTTTTAGGTATCCAGGATGATAAATGGCAAAGTCTGTATCATTTTACAGTAGGCAAGCCACTGGAAGATCATCGCCTAGAAACATTGCCGGGATATGCGCATTTAGGCAGTTACGACAGCGTATAGTGGTTTTGTCGTAAAGTTTTTCTAAAGCATGGAAAGCTATATCCTGCAGGCAAAACTATTCTGCTAATGCTATGAATTGCTTATAGGCGAGAATATTTATCATTGGGGTAATATTGGGTGACCATTGCCCCGATCTTGCCGTCCCTAACCCTATTTAGTCCAAAGTGAACAATATACCATAATATAAGTATTGTTATATCTGCTGATGATTACGTTGAAAAGACGCTAGATTTAAACGAATTGCTCGTTCAAAAACCGGCTGCGACTTTTTTTGCCCGTGCGCAAGGAAATTCCATGATTGGTACTGAGATTTTCCTGAATGATATTTTGGTTGTTTATCGCTCAGTTGAGCCGGTATCAGGCAAAAAAGATTGACTCATATATGCGTCCATGCAGGAAACAAGGCAATCAAACCGTTAACAATAAACTGAACCGCCATAGCTGCCAGAAGGAGTCCCATAATCCGGGTTCCTATATTAATACCTGCCGTACCTAATCGCTTTCCTAAGGGCACAGCCAAGCTTAAAATTATCCACACAACGCCGGCTAAAAATACAGACATTAAGCTAATGATTGCTTTATCACTCCAATCCGACATCTGCTCTGCATTGACTATGACCAGACTGATTGCGCCGGGCCCTGCCAGCAAAGGAATCGCCAGAGGCACCACGGCTATACCTTCTTTATCTTCCGCTTCTAGCGCTTCTTCATGGGTATGTATTGCTTGGCTTATTTTAGCTTGAAACATTGAAATCGCTATCAGCATCACTAAAATACCACTGGCAATGCGAAAGGCGGGCATACCAATACCGAAAAACTGTAATAGTAAATTACCGACCCAGATCGAAATAATTAATATAATGCCAACAGCAATTGACGCCTTAGCGGCTATATGGCGCATTTCGATTATTGATTTATGGGCGGTCATAGTCAGGTAAATCGGGATGGCACCTAAGGGATTAAGAATCGCAAACATACCGACGAAATCTTTAAATAGTTCAGTCCAATTGAGTAAATGCGGCATAGAGATTAAGTGTTTAAATTGATTGCTCAGGTTATAAAAATTAGTTTGCTGAAAATATCGGTTGCTTATAGGCCAGTCGCCCGAATGACATTCATATCAGCTCCATAAATACCGTTGGCATTAGTTGAAAAATAAAGGGTCGCACTTAACGAATTGATGATAAGTGCAATACGAATTCCAATTATAGATGATTCCTCCAGTTCGAACCGACGTTCTCGAACTGTGGTGACTGCGCGTAGCGCGGCAATATGCAGCCTTGCGCGAAAGATACCACCATAAACCAATTGCCACTGTCATGCTACTCTAGAAAAAATAATTTCCGCTGTTCTCTTTTGCACATGAACAGCCTCCTCTAGAATATGCCCGGTTATCGATTCAATAACCTCAAACAGCAAATGCAAACTATGTCCGAGCGCCGCGAGACCATGTCCAAGCAATAACAAGAGTGTATCATCAAACAGCACCAAATTAGGTATGACCAATATGATAGAAACTGTCAAACTACCAATAAAGCGCTAGAGGGCGCTGGCATGAGTAGCAAGGGATGCTATCAGCAATTCAAATTTTTTCATGACCTTTTTCATAAAGAACAACCTCATTAGAATGTTGTTTAATGTTTTTTAATGATTAACTGCGACAATCATGTACAACAAAGCGTTCTTGGTCTTGTTGGACGAAATCTAAATCTTTAATGGTAAAATTTTCTAGGGATAGACTGTAAAATCGGTCGAAATGGTTTTTAATCGTGCGTTTGATGCCTGGATTATAGCTTGGATAAATCATCTGAGCAGTGCCACGAATATGCTCTACCACTTCACCGTCACGCACCACGAGGCGGCCATTCTTAAATACTAGCGCCGCCCGATCGAACATAGCCTCCTTGTTATCCTGACAGGTATAGACAGCGATATCCGCAATTGCGCCGGGTGCTAGATGACCTCGATCATATAACCCCAGCAAGTTAGCTGCGGCCGTTCGTGTCATCACGGCAATTTCGTAGAGAGAGAACTCTTTTTTGAGGTCTTTCAGTAATGTCATGGCAACCACATCCGGATGTATTCTTTCAAGGCAAGCCAAGCGATACTCGTAATCCATTAACAATCTGAACAATTGCGGATAGCAAGTGAAAGGCGCTCCGTTGGGGTG
>CAJBJW010000120.1 GCA_903953455.1 uncultured Pseudomonadota bacterium
ATTATAATACATGACATCCATACATGATATAATTACCGATGCATATTACGATCCGAGTACCGGTTTCGTAGGCGTTGAAAAGCTATATAAAACATTGCAAAAATCACATCCATATATCACTCGGAAAGATATAAAAACAGTCCTAGATAAACAGGAGATAGTTCAAACATCTCGAAAGAACGTTGGTAAACAGGGATCATTTATACCACCATACGCACATTATGAATATCAAATTGATATCATTTATATTGATGACAAACATCTGAACCAAGCAAGATATGGATTGGTTTGTATCGATACATTTAGTAAGATTGGGGATATTGAACTAATGAAATTGAAAAATGACGTATCGGTTGTAAACGCTATGGCGATAATATTAGATCGAATGGGTGTTCCTGAATTTATATATTCAGATGAAGGAGCAGAATTTACGAGCAATAAGTTAAAAAAGTTAATGGTTGATAATAAGATTGAAATTATATATAGTCTATCACATGCACCTTTTGTAGAACGATTCAATAGAACTATTAAAGACATGCTTGCTAAATATCTACAATCTACAGACACGAAAACAATAACAAATGCACTACCTAAAATACTATATAATTATAACAATTCATACCACAAAACGATCAAAATGAAACCAATTGATGTTACATTCGACAATGAAGAGATCGTTTATCAGAATATATTGAAAGCCGCTACTGTTAAGAATAGGCCAAAAATTGAGATAGGTGATTCAGTTCGTGTTAGAATTAAAGAACGTGGATTTGTAAAAGGATATAAACCAAAATTTAGTAAAACGATTTATACAGTCGCTGATAAACAAATGAGGTATTATATTATTGACGGTTTAGATAGAAAGTATATGCGTGCAAATTTACAGAAGGTAGATGAAGTGGAGTTCAATACACGAAAACCTGAACTAGATGATACAAACGAAGGCAGATTAAAGAAAATGAATAAGAACATCATCAAGCGAACGGATGCAGAGATGGAAGAGCTATTGGATAAAAAGAAAAAAGAAAACTCAGTTGCAGTGACGAGAAGTAAACGAGTTATTACAAAACCAAAAAAATTTGATGACTGATTAAGTTTCGATGTAACATTAAATATTAAATCGAATAGTAAAGTAAATTGTATAGAAAAATGTCTTCAGGTGAGGTTATACACGGCCACCAGACCAATTAATGTGTACACCTATTTATTAGACATATTCAATATCAATCTAATCGTACTTCTTTTTGATTCTATCATTTTCAATCAAATAATAGATATCAATAGTTGCATCCCAGTTACATACTGTATCATCCAATTGAATACGGCGTTTGATTGCCTTTTTAGGTTTCCGTGGTGGTAATTTAATTGTCTTATCCAATCCATCAGATTTCAATTGACGTAGTCGCTCAAGATTTATCAACCTGTTTGATTTTCGACGTATGATTCTAGGTGGTAATTTAATTGTCTTATCCAATCCATCAGATTTCAATTGACGCTGTACGTGTTGTTTAGTATCAGCATAGACCATTCGACCGGTTAATGGATTTAGGACCTTGGCCCTGACAATTACACTGTCAAGGTAAGATCCTAACTCATCATCAAGTCTCGCGATTCTACATGATCTTTTCACAATGCATTTCCAAATTGGCTTAATGACGTTACGGGTCATAGGTTATATAAATTATTATATTGACAAGTCTTTAAGTGTCTTTCTTTAAATATTTTTGTGAATCATTAAATGTTGCGTGTTCGGTGTTTTATCATTCCAAATGACAAATACCGCAAATGTACACACACATACACACACGCATACACATAGATGAACGGCGCCGAACAAGAGGAAATTGACAAGATCAATGCCGAACTGAAACAGTGGGCGGCGGACGATGATAAGGAGCTGTCTTACTATATCACTGAAATGATGCCCGCCGAACACAAGAGGGGATGGCAACTATTCTCTCTCGCCACCAAAAAAATGTGTCGTAATTCCTGCTGCTGC
>CAJBJW010000121.1 GCA_903953455.1 uncultured Pseudomonadota bacterium
CGTTTACTTTCTGCAAAGCAAGAAAAACAACACGCCGAGCAGTCTTCAATGCGTAAACTCCAAGTAGGCAGCGGTGACCGCTCAGAGCGCATTCGCACTTATAATTACCCGCAAGGACGATTAACCGATCACCGTATTAATTTAACCCTTTATAAACTTGATGACATTATGGAAGGCGGACTCGATCAAGTACTTCAGCCGCTCATTAGTGAACATCAAGCTGAATTGCTCACGCAATTAGGCGATGAGTAAAAATCGCATGCAAACGCTATGATTAGTTACATTATTCGACGCTTACTTTATGCCCTGCCACTTTTATTTGCGGTCAATGTGCTGACGTTTGTACTGTTTTTTGTTGTTAACAGTCCCGATGATATGGCACGTATGCAACTTGGACAAAAACACGTCACCACTCAAGCAGTCACGAACTGGAAAGTCCAACATGGCTACGACAAACCCTTGCTTTGGAATTCAGATGCGCAAGGCGGTGATAAGATGACCGACACCATTTTTTATAGTAAATCAGTGGGGTTAATGCTGTTTCGATTTGGTATTTCTGATAGTGGACGAAATATCGGCTCAGACATTCAAGAACGTGCCATACCCAGTCTTGCGCTTGCTTTACCTACATTGATTCTTGGGCTGATTATCAATATTTCAGTCGCTCTACTGATGGTATTATTTCGTCGTGGCTACATTGAAAAAATCGGCATCGTACTTTGCGTCACACTCATGTCAATTTCATCCCTTTTTTATATTATTAGTGGTCAATTTTTTATTGCTAAAATATTAAAACTAGTTCCCATTTCAGGCTATGATGACGGCATTGCATCGATAAAATTTTTAATTCTACCTATCATCATTGGCGTATTTACTGGCATCGGTTCGGGTGCACGGTGGTATCAAACGCTGTTTTTAGAAGAAGTTGAAAAAGAATATGTACGAACCGCAAGAGCAAAAGGCTTAACCCAAACGCAAACCTTATTTCGACACGTCTTGCCAAACGCCATGATTCCCATTCTGACCGGCGTAGTAGTCATTTTGCCACTGCTTTTTATGGGGAGTTTAATTATGGAATCATTTTTTAGTATTCCCGGACTTGGCAGCTACACCATTGATGCCATTAATAGCCAAGATTTTGCCATTGTACGTTCCATGGTATTTTTAGGCTCTGTACTCTACATTATTGGCTTATTACTCACCGACATTTCCTACACGCTCGTAGATCCGCGTGTGCGCTTATCATAAAAAAACGGACATTTCATGAACCGATTAAAAGACAAAATCCGCGATATTCCTAATTTCCCAAAAGATGGCATTATATTCAAAGATATCACTCCGCTTATCAAAGACCCCGCGGCTCTAAAATTAACGGTTCATCAACTCATTGCCCCTTTTTTGGGGAGTGAAGTCACTGTCATCGCAGGCATGGAGGCGCGTGGATTTATTTTTGGTAGCTTAGTTGCTTGGGAAATGGGATTGCCTTTTGTGCCCCTACGAAAACCCAATAAACTCCCCTATGATGTAGAAAGTGTATCGTACGACCTTGAATACGGCAGTGCAACTCTAGAAGTCCACACAGATGCGTTTAATCATGGTGATCGAGTTCTATTGATTGATGATTTGCTGGCCACTGGCGGCACAGCAAAAGCCAGTTGTGAACTCGTTGAAAAATTAGGCGGCATTGTACAAGCTTGCGCGTTTGTCGTTGAGCTGGATTTTTTGCAAGGTAGAGAAAAGCTGAGCGGGTACGACGTACATTCACTGCTGCATTTTTAGCGCAACCACTTCCAACATAAAAGGGTTTTAGCACATCGCAAAAACCCTTTCTATATCTTATTTTGTGCGTAATTGATGAACCTGAGCAATCTTATGATTTGCCTGTTCATATGTCAGTACTGTTTGATCAAATTGACGTGCTACACCACTAAATGATTGAGCTGTACTTTCAAATTGTTTACCGTAATCACGCCAATTTTGCGTTAACGACGTATCATCAACATTATCTGCCATCAAGTCATCATCCATATTGACCTTGCCATCAGATTCTAAGTTTTTACGCCATTGCAAGAATGATTCGCGTGTAAAAACATATTTATCCATGGCAGCTTCATTGATAAATTTCAAAGCACCTTCAGCGTTTGCTCTCGCATTCAACGCACTCATAAATTGCACTGGCGCACTGATGTAGTTAGCGGGAATACTTGCATAACTGGCTGGGTTTGTTGCAGCATCAAATGCTGACGCTGGCGCACTACGCGTTGTCATAGGGCCAAGAAGTGGCAGGACTAAATACGAACCTTTTGGAATACCCCAAACTGCAAATGTTTGATCAAAATCTTCATCATTTTGCTCAAGACCAACGTGTTTTGCGACATCAAAAAAACCACCTAATCCAGCCGTTGTGTTCATAGTTAAACGCCCCATGTCTGATGCGCTTTGCGAAAATTTCGCTTGCAACACATCATTAATCACAACATTAAAATTTTTCAAATTATTGAAAAAATTGAAAACGCCTGTTTGTAAAAAATCAGGCGTAACCACTTTATAACCATTTGCTATAGGCGAAGCTACGTAATGATCAACACTCTCGTTAAAATCGTACATTTTACGATTAAAACTCTCATAAGGATCCGCGACAGTGTATTTGTCTTTAGCCATAAGGCTTGTAGATGCTATAACACCACACGCCAAAACGATTAATTTCATGTTACTGTGTTTTTTCATTATTTTTATTCTCCGCATTATTGTTTTGCGTAGTTATCGATCTTTTCGTTAATTTGTGAAATCAGAGCATCAAATCCATCACGCTGTAAAATCGCCGTATATTCTGAGCGCTTCAACGCTAAATCACTTACACCATTTGCAATAATGTTAATAATTCGCCAACTAGCGCCTTTTTCCTTTAGCATATAATCGAATTTAACCGGTTTATCATCGGGAATAGTAAGATGTGAATGAATCACCACTCCCCCGTTTTTCGTTTCTTCTTCGGAATCGATAATAAACTCTTCACCGCTGAAATCTTTAAAATTATGCGCATAAGATGCCACGCTAATACGCGTGAACACATCTGCTAATTTTTTTTGTTGCTCTTCAGTTAACTTCTCGCCTTCTTTGCCAACAACGATACGCGCAATCTTTGGTAAATCATGACTATTCACAACCGCAGGCTCGAGTTTTTCATAACGCCCAGCGTAACCCAGTTTTTTACCGTCTTTCATGACATGGATTAACTCGGTTTGAAATTTATCAATAATTTGCCGCGCCGTCGCGCTTTCTTCTTGCGAAAAAGCGGACGTTGCATACAAACTGCTCAATGATAAAGTGAGAATGGCTAATCTTTTCAACCGCATCACAAGTTCCTTACCCTAAATTCTAGTGCGTTGATTCCACTTTAATGGGAATTCCTGCAAGCGTTGACGTTTGAGGCGCTACTGGCGTTGGAATACTCACCATGTCACCCTCAGTTTTCACACCACGAATGGCCGTCAAAAGCCCTTTAAGTGGATTTTTTAGCATATCTTCAACAGCCGTCGCTTCATAGCCACAATGCGCCATGCAACTAGCACATTTAGGATTATTCACATTACCGTATTTTTCCCAAGGCGTTGTTTCAAGCAACTCATTAAATGAAGCTGCATAACCTTCATCAGCCAGTAAATAACAGGGTTTTTGCCAGCCAAAAACGTTACGCGTTGGATTTCCCCAAGGTGTGCAGTTGTAATCTTGATTACCAGCAAGGAAATCCAAATAAAGTGATGAATGATTGAGTTTCCATTTGCGATTTTTGCCGATTCTGAAAATACCACGGAAAAGTTCTTTAATGTCATTTCCTTTGATAAAAACATCTTGCTGTGGCGCGTGTTCATAACTAAAACCTGGAGCAATTGTCACACCTTCAACACCCAATTCCATGGCATAATCTAAAAACTCTGCCACTTCTGGCGCAGTTTCACCTTGAAAAAGTGTGCAGTTAATCGTGACACGAAAACCTTTACCCAACGCCAATTTAATCGCCTCTACTGCGCGATCAAATACACCTTCTTGACATACTGACGTATCGTGTCTTTCTTGCATCCCATCTAAATGAATAGAAAACGTTAAATAGGGAGATGGTGTGTAATCATCAATACGTTTTTTAAGTAAAAGCGCATTAGTACATAAGTAAACAAATTTTTTGCGAGCAATTAAACCTGCCACAATTTGGGGCATTTCTTTGTGAATGAGTGGCTCACCACCTGGAATAGACACCATAGGGGCGCCGCACTCATCAACGGCTTGCATGCATTCTTCAAATGACAAACGTTTATCGAGAATATCATCGGGATAATCAATTTTTCCACATCCCGCACATTCTAAATTACAACGAAATAAAGGCTCAAGCATCAATACGAGCGGATATTTTTTGACGCCCCCCATTTTTTGCTTAATTAAATAACTCGCAACAGCTAACTGCTGACGTAACGGCACACCCATAAAATAATTTCTCCAAAAATAGAATAAATTATAGCGCAAACAACAATGTCGCTATAAAACAACAACAAATCTAACTTAAAAATCAGTATGTTATAAAAAGATAAATGCTTTCATATGCTTATCGGATTTCTAGACTAGAATACTCTCTTTTAGCACCTGACTCCAGTATTTGCCTAAAATTATCTTGTATTAACTTAATTTAATTAAATAAGTCCCTGTTTTTGAAGTAAATCAGTTTTACAAAAAGGTCGCTTTTGTACATTGACAACAAAACAACATTGCTTTGCAAATCCCCAACAAAAAGTCTATTATTACCCTATAAAATTATTTTTCATTCTCTTAAATACAAATCTTATCTACAAAATCTATGACCCATGAAACTCAAACTGCTTTAGAAAATTCAAAATCGCTGCACGAATTATCTGATGACCAATTTCAAGCATTGTTACTCGATGGCGTTTCTCGGACTTTTGCACTCACTATCCCACAGCTACCTAAAGCGTTATGTAGTGTTGTGGCTAATGCGTATTTACTCTGTCGTATTGTAGATACTATCGAAGATGAAGTATCTCTATCCGCTGAACAAAAAAAGTATTTTTGTAGTGAATTTATTGACGTTGTCACAACGGGGCAAAACGCTGAATTTTTTGCTATTGAACTTGCGCCATTGCTTTCTGATCAAACCATTCCTGCAGAACATCAATTAATTCATGTACTGCCCCGAGTGATTCAAATCACACATAGTTTTGAATCACCGCAAGTTTTGGCATTAATACAATGTATCAACACGATGGCAAAAGGCATGCCTATTTTTCAGGCGCAAAATTTGCATAATGGACTAGCAACGCTTGCGGATATGGATAATTATTGTTACTACGTTGCGGGCTGCGTGGGTGAAATGCTCGCTAAATTATTTTGTCATTACTCGCCAGAAATGGCAGCACGTGAAGCACAGTTATTAGAACTATCTGTTTCATTTGGGCAAGGTCTACAAATGACCAATATTTTGAAAGATATTTGGGATGACGCGCAGCGCGGTGTGTGTTGGTTGCCACAAGATATTTTTACCGAAACGGGTTTTGAATTAAAAAATCTATCACCTGAAACAAACGATGAAGCCTTCAGTAAAGGATTAGAACATTTAATTAGTATCGCACAAGGGCATCTTCACAATGCACTACGCTATACACTCTTAATTCCGCCACATGAAACAGGTATTCGAAAGTTTTGTTTGTGGGCACTGGGCATGGCTATTTTGACTCTACGAAAAATTAAAAGTAACTTAGATTTTAACGTATCCGAACAAGCAAAAATTACACGCAATAGCGTCAAAGCAACTATTGTTGCGACAAATTTAACGGTACGCAGTGACTTTTTGTTGACTGCACTTTTTAACATCGCCAGTCGTGGACTTGTGTCGCATGATTGGACATACAAAAAAATTCAGTGATTTTTAAGGACGACAGTCATGTTTAAAGACACACCCAATGCAAGCGGTAGCGAAAATAATGAAAGCTCTTCAACTGCTATTCATTCAAAAGCATTCAGTTTAGATAAAGCCATCTCACAAGCTCAAAGCGCCCTATTAGACTTACAAGACTCGCAAGGCTACTGGGTATTTGAACTGGAAGCGGATTGCACCATTCCTTCTGAATATATCATGATGATGCATTACCTTGATGATATAGACGAAAATCTGCAAGCTAAAATTGCGGTTTATTTACGTTCACGTCAAAGTGAGGATGGAAGCTATCCCCTTTACACCGGTGGACTTGGCGAAATTAGCTGCTCAGTAAAAGTGTATTATGCGTTAAAAATGGCGGGCGATGATATTCATGCGCCACACATGACAAAACTGCGCGAGTGGATTTTAAGTCAAGGCGGTGCAGCAAAAGCAAACGTATTCACACGGATAACACTAGCCATTTTTGAGCAACTTCCTTGGCGTGGAGTACCTTATATTCCTGTTGAAATCATGCTATTACCTAAATGGTTTCCGTTCCATATCGACAAAGTGTCGTATTGGTCACGCACAGTGATGATTCCGTTGTTTATTCTATATACGCTAAAAGCCACCGCAAAAAATCCACATAAAGTAAATGTACTAGAATTGTTTGTGACACATCCTGATGAAGAACAGCATTATTTTCCTGAGCGCACATTACTTAACAAATTCTTTTTAGGACTGGATAAATTAGGTCACATCACACGCCCTTTGATTCCTAAAAAAGCACATGAGTTGGCTATTCAAAAAGCACATGATTGGTTTGTTGAACGTATGAATGGTGAAGACGGTCTAGGCGCTATTTTCCCTGCCATGGTTTATTCGTATGAAGCACTTCTATTGCTTGGCTATGACAAAAACCATGAATTAGTCGTGACTGCTCGCAAAGCCATTGATAAATTACTCGTGATCAACGAAAACGACGCTTACTGCCAACCTTGCTTGTCACCTGTTTGGGATACGGGTTTATCCATCCTTGCTCTACAAGAAGTGCAAAAAAACACGCCAACTAAAGCCACTAGCGATAGTTTAGCGAATGCTTATACCTGGTTAAAATCTAAGCAATTATTGGATGAACCCGGAGATTGGCAAATTTCACGTCCAAACGTCAAAGGCGGAGGCTGGGCATTCCAGTTTAATAATCCACATTATCCGGACGTAGACGATACAGCAGTCGTTGCCTTTGCGATGACTGAAGCTGAAAATGCTACAGAACTTAATGATTCTGTTCATCAAGCCACACGTTGGATAGCGGAGATGCAATCGAAAAACGGTGGTTATGGCGCATTTGATGTTGATAATACCTATTATTATTTAAACGAAATACCGTTTGCAGATCATGGCGCATTACTCGACCCCCCAACCTCAGACGTCAGCGCACGTTGTGCGATGCTAATGGGAAAAGTTGCGCAAAATCATCC
>CAJBJW010000122.1 GCA_903953455.1 uncultured Pseudomonadota bacterium
GAGCAAGCCTTGAAAGCTGCGCAACTCGCTGATGCGCGAATTGCAAGCGGAAACGCTGAGTTATTAACAGGCATTCCGATGGCGCATAAAGATATTTTTTGTACTCAAGACGTGAAAACCACTTGCGGCTCAAAAATGCTCGATAATTTTATTGCGCCCTACAATGCGACCGTTGTTGAAAAGTTGAATGCGGCTGGCGCGGTGAATTTGGGTAAGCTCAATATGGATGAATTTGCGATGGGTTCGTCAAATGAAACGAGTTTTTATGGTGCGGTGAAAAATCCATGGAATAAACACGCAGTGGCCGGTGGTTCATCTGGTGGTAGTGCGGCAGCGGTGGCGGCGCAGCTTGCTGTTTGCGTGACGGGTACCGATACAGGCGGCTCAATTCGCCAACCTGCTGCGTTTTGTGGCGTGAGTGGTATTAAGCCAACGTATGGTCGCGTCTCGCGTTTTGGCATGATTGCGTATGCGTCAAGCCTTGATCAAGGTGGTTCGATGGCGCGTAGTGCGCAGGATTGTGCTATTTTATTAAAATCTATGGCGGGGTTTGATGCAAAAGATTCAACGAGCGTTGACGTGCCTGTTCCCGATTATTGCGCTGATTTAGATAAACCTTTAACGGGTCTTAAGATTGGTTTACCTAAAGAGTTTTTCACTGCGGATTTAAATGCGGATATGGCCAAAGCACTTGACGCTGCCATTGAAGAATATAAAAAACTAGGTGCTGACATTAAAGAAATTTCGATGCCGAATTTGAAATATGCGATTCCGGCTTATTACGTTATTGCCTCAGCAGAATGCTCATCGAATTTGTCACGTTATGACGGTGTGCGTTTTGGATATCGATGCGAAAATCCAGCAGATTTGAATGATTTATACACACGTTCGCGCGGTGAAGCGTTTGGTAAAGAAGTAAAACGTCGTATTTTAATGGGGACGTATGCACTTTCAGCGGGTTACTACGATGCGTATTATCTCAAAGCGCAGCAAGTACGCCGCTTAATTAGCGAGGATTTTAAACAGGCTTTAAATGAAGTCGATGTTATTTTTAGTCCGGTTACGCCAACACCTGCGTTCAATATTGGTGAAAAATTAGCCGATCCTATCGAAATGTATTTAGCTGATATTTACACTATCGCTATCAATCTTGCTGGTTTACCGGCTATGTCCATTCCCGCTGGATTTATGGGGGGACTGCCTGTTGGTTTACAGTTAATTGGCAATTATTTTGATGAAGCTCGCCTTTTAAATGTCGCGCACGCGTATCAACAAGTGACAAATTGGCATACACAAACGCCACATTTAGATAATTAATACAAATGAACGTCAAACACGCCTCAACGTATATTAGCGTATTGGATTACCTTGACGGTGAAAAGATAAGCGATGTCAAACATGAATATATCAATGGCGAAGTATATGCCATGGCTGGGGCAAGTCGTAGTCATAATATTTTAACTGGCAATGTCTGGTCGGCTTTTATGGCACATTTGGATGGAACACGTTGTATTTCATTTTCGTCAGACATGAAAGTGAATATTGATAATCAATTTTTCTATCCCGATGTACTCGTAACTTGTGACGATGATCTTGGCGATGACTATTACACAACGGCGCCTATTATTCTTGTTGAAGTGCTCTCAAAGAGTACGCGAAAAATGGATAAATCGTTTAAATTAGCCGCATATAAAACGATTCCGAGTTTGCTGGAATACGTTTTAATTGAACAAGAGTTTGCAGAAATTGAGATTTGTCGTCGACATTCGCATTGGAGTTCAACGCATTATTTTTTAGGTGATGATGTGCATTTTGAATCCATTGATCTCACACTTTCGGTGGAAGCGATTTATCGACGTGTTCAAAATCAAGATGTCATCGATTATTTACAGGCGCAAACGTGATGAGAAGCGAATTATTTTTTGACGTTCAATATCAAACAATTTAGGAATAACACATGAATACACAATGGGAAGCGGTGATTGGTCTTGAAATTCACACGCAATTAGCTACAAAATCAAAAATTTTCTCTGGCGCATCAACAACGTATGGTGCAGAGCCTAATACGCAAGCTTGCGTGATTTCACTGGGTATGCCCGGCGTATTGCCTGTATTGAACGAAGATGCCGTGCATAAAGCGGTTATTTTTGGCATGGCCATTAACGCGGAAATTGCTCCTTATTCTGTGTTTGCACGTAAAAACTATTTTTATCCAGATTTGCCAAAAGGCTATCAAATCAGCCAATTTGAATTGCCAATTGTTGGTAAAGGTTTTTTAGATATTGAGGTTGATGGTGAAACAAAACGCGTTGGCGTAACCCGTGCCCATTTGGAAGAGGATGCAGGCAAATCGTTGCATGAGAACTTTCATGGTTTGAGTGGTATAGATTTAAATCGCGCCGGCACACCACTACTGGAAATTGTTTCAGAACCCGATATGCGATCAGCTAAAGAGGCCGTCGCTTATATGCGTAAATTGCATGAGCTTGTGCGTTATCTTGAAATTTGCGATGGCAATATGCAAGAAGGCTCGTTTCGCTGTGATGCAAACGTATCGGTGCGTCCAAAAGGACAGGCTGAATTTGGAACCCGTGCAGAAATTAAAAATATTAATTCATTTAAATTTGTTGAAAAAGCCATCAATCACGAAATTGAGCGTCAAATTGAATTGATTGAAAACGGTGGTAAGGTCGTTCAAGAAACGCGTTTATATGATTCTGTGAAAGATGAAACGCGCTCTATGCGTAGCAAAGAAGAAGCGAACGATTACCGTTATTTCCCCGATCCTGATTTGCTCCCCGTTTTTATTAGTGATGAATTAAAAGCGCAAGTTAAAGCGTTGCTTCCCGAATTGCCCGAAGAGAAAAAATTACGTTTTAAAACAGATTATCAATTAAATGATGAAAGTGCCACGATATTAACCTCATCACGCGATTTGGCGAATTATTTTGAAGAAGTGGTCAAATTATCACATTGTGAAAGTACCATTTGCGCGAATTGGATGACGGGTGAATTATCCGCAGCACTTAATCGCGCGGATTTAGATATTTGTGACTCGCCCATTGACGCAACGCGTTTTGCGGGACTGGTGGCGCGAATTGCAGATGATACGATTTCGGGTAAAATCGGCAAACAGGTTTTTGAATTCTTATGGAACAGCACAGACAGTGCCGATGATATTATTGAAAAACAAGGCTTAAAACAAATTACTGATACAGGCGCCATTGAAGCGATTATCGATACCATTCTCGCTGCAAATGAAAAGCAAGCACAGCAATACCGTGACGGTAACGAAAAAATGTTTGGTTTCTTTGTTGGGCAAGTCATGAAAGCGATGCAAGGCAAAGGCAATCCCGCTGAAATTAACAAGATTTTGAAAGTCAAGCTGTCTTAGATTTTTAATTTGCTTTTCGACGATCTGCAAATTTTATCCATTGAGATGATTTAACACTCTTGTCGGCGGCTTTCTATTCTAGAAAGCTACTCCTGAGTTATAGTGGTTAGTTTGATAGCTCTCAAGAGTTTATGATTCTAATCTTAACAATCTCGTAGAGATTGAGGACTTTATTTAAATTTAAATAAAGTCCTCAATCAATTATTTCAATATATGTTGAATAGTTGTATAATGGAAATATGAACATAAATACTGCAACATCCATTTTTGAATCACTATCTTCAGGTATTCGCCTTGATGTGTTTCGTTTACTCGTAAAAAAAGGTCTTGAAGGTATGGTTGCGGGAGAAATCGCAAGTACACTTAATATACCGCCTACGAATTTATCTTTTCACCTTAAAGCGCTCACGCATAGTCATCTTTTGAGTGTTGAGCAAGAAGGTAGATTTCAACGATACCGAGCAAATATTCCGTTAATGCAGACTTTAATTACCTATCTTACTGAGGAATGTTGTGACGGGCATCCTGAACACTGTCCTGACTTACAAATGAAAACAAAATGCGGTGATATGACATTTGAAACACAAAAATCACTTTAACATTATTTTTAATATCGAGGTTTTTCATGCAAAACAGGGTTTTTAATGTGCTTTTTTTATGTACAGGTAATTCAGCACGTAGCATTATGGCTGAGGGTATTTTAAGTGCATTAGGGCATGATCGTTTTCATGCTTATAGCGCAGGAAGTATGCCTACCGGTGTTGTCAATCCTTATGCACTAAAGCAATTAGAAAAAGAGGGCATGAGTTTTGAGAACTCGCGTAGTAAAAGCTGGGAAGAGTTTGCACAGCCAGATGCACCCAAGTTAGATTTTGTCATTACAGTTTGTGATAACGCTGCAAATGAAGTATGTCCCGCATGGATTGGACAACCCATTACGGCACATTGGGGGGTATTTGATCCTGCTGCTGTCGCGGAAGAAGAAAAAAATATTGCATTTGCTAAAGCATTCGCCGTTTTACATCGTCGTATTTCATTATTTACATCACTCAATCCCGCTGGTTTAGAACAATTAGCACTTGAGAAAAGCGTGCGTGATATTGGCACAGTCAATTAACCAAACACTTTACTTTTAGGATTTAATAATGAAAAGACTACATATCCATCTTTCGGTAGAAAACCTCGAACAAAACATTAATTTTTACAGCACACTATTTGGTTCTGAGCCTACGGTTCAACATAACGATTATGCAAAATGGATGCTTGATGATCCGCGTGTGAATTTTGCTATTTCTAACCGGAGTGCTAAAACAGGACTTGATCATTTAGGTATTCAAGCTGATGACGAAGAAGAGTTGCAGCAAATAAAACAACAACTCGATGCAACCCAAGCACCTATTGAATCGCAACAAGGCGCAGCGTGTTGTTATGTCCGCTCTGATAAATACTGGATTACCGACCCGCAAGATATTGCGTGGGAAGCGTTTCATTCATTAGATACAATTCCAACATTTAATGATCCGAAGTCTATATCGGATGGTGAAAATCCATTTGCTTGTCGTCCTGCTGAAAATAAAAAATCATCATGTTGTGGGTAGCTTAAATGACAACTAAAGTGATGAGGCTAAAACGTAATTCACTAATATTTTTAGTTTTAGCCATTTTCATGCGGTTTGGTGTAAACCATTTGATTCTTGTTTCTGAAGCCTTAGTGGCTCAATGACCTGTCGAAAGTGAAAGCCATTTAGGTAGTGTTTCATAAAAAAGGAATTCGCTTTAAACGAATTCCTTTTTTTGTGTGAGTAGTTATTGATTTTGCATAGCCACCAAACGCTCTTTTTGTTTGCGCAAACGCTCTGTTTTGTCGAAAGCTTCTTTTTCTTTGCGTTGTTGCCGTGCTTCGTAGCGCTGTTTTGCATGAAGATTACTTGGAGCGGAAAGTGGATTGTCTAAAATTTGCATGGTAATGCAATCCACAGGGCATGGCGCGATACATAATTCACAACCTGTGCATTCTGAAACGATAACCGTGTGCATAAATTTAGCCGCACCTAAAATGGCATCCACAGGGCAAGCAGCAATACATTTCACGCAGCCAATACATACTTCTTCATCAATTAAAGCAACACTTTTAGGTTTATGTTCGCCAAATTGCGTGTTGAGTGGCTTGGGCTGCACGTCGAGTAATTTTGCTATTTTTGCAATACCTAAATCTCCGCCTGGTGGGCATTGATTAATGTCGGCTTCACCTTCAATAATAGCCTGCGCATAAGGTCGGCAACCTTTAAAACTACATTGACCGCATTGTGTTTGGGGCAATATATTATTTAGCGCCTCAAGCATTTTGATTTAACCTGTTCAAATAATCGGTCACGCCCGCTTTGACATCTAAAAATTTATGATCACAGCCAATCGCGCGTAGCGTTGATAAATCCGCTTGGGTATAACTTTGATAGGCGCCTTGCAAATGCTCGGGGAAGGGGATGTAGCTAATTTTGCCGCGTCCGTGCCAATCTACGACCGTTTGCGCCATGGAATTAAACGTCTGCGCTTTTCCTGTACCAACGTTAAAAATACCGCTGCATTCGGGGTGATTCAAAAACCATAAATTAATTGCCACGACATCATTCACATACACAAAATCACGCTCTTGTTCGCCATCGGCGTAACCATCACATCCTGCAAATAATTTCACCTCATCAGATTGGCGCAGTTGCGCATTGAAATGATAAGCCGTACTGCTCATGCTACCTTTATGTTGTTCACGCGAACCGTAAACATTGAAATAACGCAGTCCCACAATTTGGCTTTGTGATGTAGGCAATAGATTGCGCACATATTGGTCAAATTGAAATTTAGAATAGGCGTACATATTGATGGGTTTTTCACAGGCGCGATCAATGGCAAATCCATTTTCCCCCATGCCATATACTGATGCGGAAGAGGCGTAAATAAAAGGAATTTTTCTATCTTGACACCAATGCAAAAGCCGTTTGGAGTAATTGTAGTTATTTTCCATAACATAGTGACCATCCCACTCCGTTGTTGCTGAGCAGGCGCCTTGGTGGAAAACGGCTTTGACGTTAGGTGAAAAATTTGCCTCTTCAAGTCGCGCGATAAAATCCTGTTTATCCATATAATCCGCAATCGTCAAATCAGCAATATTGTGCATTTTATGACCATTGGTTAAATTATCGACCAATAAAATATCATCGTATCTTTGGCAATTTAGCGCATGAATTAAATTACTACCGATAAATCCTGCGCCGCCTGTCACTATAATCATGTTTCTCTCTATTTTCTTTTTGTGTTGTTTTTAAACTAATTTTATTTGAAATTTAGTTTTTTAATTATCGGAGAATTAATATACAATCTTAGGTTGATTTAATATAGCGTTTTTTCAATAGCGCTCAATGCCTTCTGGAAATAGCCCAACGATTTATGATGATTTTAAGCGCTCTGCTTTGGACGCCACCTATTGGTGTATTCGTTCTTTCATTAATTCCCCGCGAATATCCTCAATTGCTTCGAATGACGGCGCAATTTTTCACCGCCATCGCTTTCTTGATATGTTGTAAATTATTAGTTGATTATGATTCGTCGAGCGTTGCCTCGCAATTCAGCGAGTATTTCCCGCTTAATCCCAAATTTGGCAGTAGTTATGCGCTAGGCATTGATGGTTTGTCATTGCCTATGGTGACGTTAGCTACGCTACTCACCTGCGTAGCCTTGCTCGCATCACAATCCATTAATGAACGTGTCAAAAGTTATCATATTTGTATTTTATTGCTTGAATTTGGCATGCTGGGTGTTTTTTTAGCGCAGGATTGGGCAATTTTTTATATTTTCTGGGAAGTGACGCTTATTCCGTTGTTTTTTCTCATTAATCGCTGGGGTGGAAAACGTCGCCATGCCGCCAGTTTGAATTTCGTACTTTATACGATGGGTGGTTCTATTTTTATGTTGGTGAGTTTAATTGCCACTTATGAATATGTACCAGAGCATGTATCATTGATGCAAGCAATGTCAACGGTGTCTGAGAGTATGCCAAAAACGCAGCAGATATGGGTATTACTGGGTTTTTTGATTGGCTTTGGTGTAAAAATGCCCATTTTTCCACTGCATGGCTGGTTGCCACTTGCGCACGTCGAAGCGCCAAGTCCTGTCAGCATTTTACTGTCGGGTATTTTGCTTAAAATGGGCGCATACGGTTTGATTCGTGCTGTGGTGATGCTTCCTTTGGCGGCGCAAACGTTGCAACCGTTGCTGATTATTTTGGCATTATTTGGCATGATTTACGGTGGGTTGCTTGCATGGCGACAAAGTGATCTAAAAGCGATGGTCGCTTATTCCTCGGTGAGTCATTTAGGCATTGTGCTCCTTGGCATTGCGTGTTTGAACGAAACGGGTTTGATGGGCGCGGTACTGCAAATGACCGCGCATGGATTCATTGCTGGTGCGATGTTTTTATTGGTTGGCCTGCTTTACGAGCGGACACATACACGCAATATTCAAGATTACAGTGCGTTAATTAAAATTACCCCTCGTTTTGCATTTTTAATGACGTTTGTTCTGCTCGCCGCGATGGGGCTACCCGGGACAGTTGGGTTTATCGCAGAACTTCATGCGTTACTCGGTGGTTTTGAGCAATGGGGCGCATGGATGGTATTTTTTAGCCTAAGCGTTTTGATTAGCGCAGCTTATTGTATGCGAACGATTGGGCTTTTATTTACGGGAACAAGTCAACCAGCGATGGAAAAAGTGGCTGATTTAAAAAATCATGAATTATTTGCCGCAGGCATTTTGGTCGCGGGCATTGTATTTTTTGGTTTATTCCCTTCAGGTTTAATCAATTTGTCATCTATTACGGTTGGCCAAATGACGAAAACCATTCAATTTCAACTCACGCCGTTGACCTAAAATTGCGTAGTCTTTGACGGAGTATCCATGTCTGCCAATCTAGAACATTCTCACTCACATTCAATGACGCCGCGTGAGCTTATTTCTGACGCACTTGCGCATATTGATCATATTCTTCCTGCTCAAGGGCCGATTTTAAATTTCGTTCACCACAATACGATTCATGGTTTTCAACATCTGCCTTTTGAAGATGCGCTGGCGGAAGTTGAAAAGTTAACCGGTATTGTAGGTTATTTGCCAGAGCCTGCAATGCGTCAATTCTACGAGAAAGGGCGTATTACAGACACAGACATTTTTGCAGCGTTGGCAGAGAAAAAGACGTTGGATTGCGAAGGCGTTTTTTGCTCACTACCTAATCAAACCATTTATCGAAAAACAGTCTATCGACTCGCGTTACTGTTTGATTTTTCGGCAATCACCTCATCCCAATTTACATGGCAAATGCAAACACTTAACGCGTTGAATTCGCCGCAAAGTGATGTGCCACAGGCAGTGCGCGAGTGTTTGTTTTTAGGTGTAGATGATGAAAAATCGGGTATTTATGCATTATGGCAAGTGATTTTAGCAAAATTAAATTTATCAAATACGTTAATGCACAGCGAAGATTTGTTGAATTTAACGTCCACGCAGATTGATGAATGGTTCGCGCAAAGTCAATTTGAAGGAAATAACGATGTAGGCGATGCTTGGTCAAAACAGGCTAACGGTTTATTAACACAACATTTTTCATCGTTAGGTGAATCGTTTACGTTGCGTGGATTAGTTAATCAGTTAACTGGCGTAGATTGCTTGCAATTTGTTCAACCGCAATTGATTCGATTATGTGCGAGTGCACTTGATGAAGGAATTGCCTCGTGGTCGCTACCTGAGCGTCATCAATTAGGTTTGTATGGTGCATGGCGTGCGATGCTGTCTTATGATGTTCACGATGCTTTAGTTGAACTGCCCACGGCACAGCAAATTATTGATGAACTTCCAGAAAGTGCGATTGATACCATTATTCTTCATTTATCTGCACATCATATTCCGCAAGAAAAATGGGCCGTCTATCTACAGCGTTTAGCCTTAGAGTTGCCTGGTTGGGCTGGAATGATCAACTGGCGTGAACATCATGGCGAATACAGTCCAGAAAATGATGTTAAACCTAAATTAGCGGATTTTTTAGCCATTCGCTTAACACTTGATCGACTTTGGTTAGATAAA
>CAJBJW010000123.1 GCA_903953455.1 uncultured Pseudomonadota bacterium
ATGATCGCGCATATTCATCCCCAAGATGGCTGAAAAAAACGTTAACATTAAATCGACCATTTTCATTCTCCTAAAGTGATTCACCCACAAGAAAACCCTGAGGTGTGAATAAATGATACGGAGATTCATTTTGAAAATAGGTGACAAAGTCACATAGCGCGACATTTAGAATACGGTAGCATAACTTTGAAGAAAGGAATTACGCGTTTAGTTACATTTTTGGTCATTGTGGGCAGTGGTGTTGCCCAAGCTGATTGGGCTTTTAATGTGGATAATGCAGGTTATTATACGGATGATGTAGCATTATTTTCGGCAACACGAAGATTGTCGCTCAAAGATGATCCCACTCAGCCAAATATCGATAAAACAGGGCAGGGCAGTGATTTTATTTATGAACCCAGTGTTGAAGCCGAGTGGACTGGACATAATTCTTTTGGTGAAATGACTTTTGCGGCTGATTTGGGTGGTTATGTGTTTACGCATCAAACGGCTTTTACGCATGGTTTATTCGATTTTGAGTTAGCGCAATCGTTTGAAACCAACACCAAACTCAGTTTGCATTACAATTTTGTTCCTGATTTATTTTTAGGCAAAAATACGTTTTTACACCTAACTGGTAAAGAGGCGGAGTACGATGAAACGTTAAGTAGTCAATATTGGTCATTTCATATCGATCAAAACTTGACGAAAGAGGTGATTATTCGATTGCTGAGTCGTTATGGTTTACGAAACTATAAAGCCCCTTTTGTGTATCGTGATACGCAGTTTTGGACCATAGGACCGCATCTTGAGTGGGATATGAGTGAGGATGTGTCAATTCTTGTGGGATATCACTTTGAAAAAGGCGCGGCAGAGCATCATCGTGTTACCCATTTTGCGGATGATTTGTCCTATGTAAATCACTACGCATCGGCTGAGTTGAAAGTGAAATTGCTTGAAGCATTAACCGCTAATGTGATTTTTGACTATGAACACAATGCGTCAATGAGTAATCACCTTGAAGATGAGCGATTGGGTTCAAATGAAAATATTTATCAAGGGGAGATTGAGTTGGAATACGAATTAACCCATGCGACGCAGCTCAAATTAGGTTGGCAACATGGAAATCGCAAGTTAAATACAGAATTGACCTATGTTAAAAATAATAATGTGTGGCTCGGCTTTGAATACAAATTTTAATGAAGTGAGAGGATGAAATCATGTGGTATTTTGCGTGGATATTAGGGGTTAGCTTGGCGGCGGCGTTAGCGATTATTAATTCAATGTGGCTTGAGCTGGGAGACGATGCAGATGCTGATTATTAACAAAAAGAGTCGACTACTTATTTTATTAAGTGGTCTTTTATTGGCAGCTTGTAATGATATGCAGCAATCCAAACCCGCTAAACCTTCTGCTGAGAAATATACCGCCAGCACGGTTTTATTAACGGGGAAAGTACAAGGGACATCGCAAACCGTTGAAGCGCTCGACGATGCAACACAGAAGGTGATTGTTTCCACTCAAGTACAAGAGAAAGGGCGTTATCAACTTGAGATACCGGCTCAAACAAAATTACCTATTATTTTGCAATCGGATGAATTTATA
>CAJBJW010000124.1 GCA_903953455.1 uncultured Pseudomonadota bacterium
AATATTCATCCAGTGGCTACGTGGCAAGAGTTGGTTAAGAATACAAAAATTCTTTATGAAGAAGCACGTCTAACGCGACTTTGCGCTGAAAAATTTATGCTTGACGGTCGGCATACAGGTACAGGTGGAGGCAATCATATTACCTTAGGTGGCATTACCGCTTCGGATAGTCCCTTTTTGCGGCGGCCAGATTTACTTCGCAGTTTAATTACGTATTGGCAGCAGCATCCGTGTTTATCTTATCTTTTTTCTGGGCAATTTATTGGCCCAACTAGCCAAGCACCGCGTGTAGATGAAGCGCGTGATGATAATCTATATGAACTCGATATTGCCTTTGCGCAAATAGACAAAAAAATAACCGCTGGCGAAGAAAACCTGCAGCCTTGGCTTGTTGATCGACTGTTGCGTAATTTATTAATTGATTTAACAGGTAATACACATCGCGCTGAATTTTGTATTGATAAATTATATTCGCCTGATTCAGCCACTGGGCGACTTGGATTACTTGAGTTACGTGCTTTTGAGATGCCACCGCATTATCAACTCAGTTTGCTCCAATCGCTCTTACTACGTTCGTTGGTAACGCGTTTTTGGAAAACGCCACATCAAGGAAAATTAGTTTATTGGAATACGGCACTGCATGATCGTTTTATGCTACCGCATTTTATTGAACAAGATATCAATACTATTTGCGCTGATTTACGTCATGCGGGTTATGCGTTTGAGAATGAATGGTTTGCCGCCTTTTTAGAATTCCGTTTCCCACGTTATGGCAAGGTGATTTATGAAGGCGTGCAAATTGAGTTGCGCCAAGCTATTGAGCCTTGGCATGTACTTGGTGAAGAAGTCAGCGGCTCTGGAACGTCACGTTATGTTGATTCTTCAGTTGAACGACTACAAGTCAAAATCAGTGGTATGACGGAAAATCGTCATTTGGTACTTTGCAACAAGCGCGTTTTACCATTGCATCCAACGGGTGTACCGGGCGAATATATCGCCGCTGTGCGATTTAAAGCATGGGCGCCACCATCAGCGCTGCATCCTACCATTCCAACAGATTCGCCTTTGGTATTTGATTTATTTGATAGCTGGAGTGGACGTTCAATTGGGGGCTGTACTTATCATGTAAGTCATCCTGGTGGACGCAATTATGATGTATTCCCTGTCAATGCAAATGAAGCTGAGGCACGTCGTCGTTCACGTTTTTGGGATCATGGTCACAGCGCAGGAAGCATAGATATTACTCATGAACCTATTAATCCACGTTTTCCTTTAACCTTGGATTTACGCTGGAAAAAATAATCTTTTTTTCTTTCTATTACTAGGTAGTGACAAACGTGATTTTTCACATTTGTCACTAAAGTGCCCTTTGTTATTCTACGAGCGAATCAGAAATTAAGCTGGCATATAATTTCGCACCTTGATGCGTCAAATGAATGCCGTCACTGCCAAATACATTTTTGGCATTCATACTGTTTGAGCGCCAATCAATCAAATGAATATTCGCCTTTTTAGCGCCTGCTTCATGGAGTAGCTGATTGTTTGAACTTTCGTAATTTCTCGGTAATTTCAAATTCACAAATATAATGCGTTTTGTATCACTCAAAAGATTGAGCAATGCTTCTATCTGATTTGAGTTAATGGGACTATTATTTCCTAAGTGAATAATGACTGTATCACTGAGTAAACCTTTGCTTTTACGTTCACTTAAAATTTGAATGCCTTTGCCAAGTTGTCGTCCAACTTGCGAATCTAAACTCACACAAGGTAAGCGTTTTAACAATTCTGTCGTTGCTCCCACCATAACAGAATCACCTAGTAAAAAAACGGGGGTTTTGGCATTCGGCTGATCTACTGTTCGAACACGATTAACGTAGCCAGATCCATTTTTTGCGTGTTCAAACTCTAAATTATTTTGATTTTTGCGTTGCTCTGTATGTCCGCAAATCGTATTAGACAATATCGAATTATCATATTTATTTTTTTTGGTAGGTTCTGTTAACGTTGTTTCGTCATATTGCATAGAGGCGCTGACTATTTCAGGTGTCTGCGTTGCAATGCTTGCATCGTCATTTTTTTCCGCCAATATGGGTTCAAATGCGTCGCTATTAATTTGTGGGCGTTGAATCATTTCTAAATGATTTTCGGTTGCAATCACAAGGCTTGAACATCCCGCTAAGCAAAGGCAACCTGTTAATGACCATGCAGTAATTAATTTTTTCTTTTCTGTCCCAGTCGAAGTGATTATAGATTCTAATGTTCTTGCTATACATCCACTGCGTATCGGGTTTTCAATAAAGCGATAGGTGATTTCGGAGAAAAAAGCGGTTAACACTAATCTAAAAATAAATAGTGTAGCACCTTCAAAAGGCACATCTACCCAAGGCTGTGTTAAGCCAAAAATAGGCCAGTGCCATAAATAAATTCCATAAGCGCGAATACCGATAACACTTAATATATTGCTGCTCAATATGGATAATATAACGCTAGAATGATTTTGTTTTGACATTAACAAGCATGAGCCAATAACGATTGCTGTCAATAAAGATACACAAAGAAAACCACCTTGAAATAAAGCTGAATCTGTTGACTTTGCATACACACAAAACAATATCAATCCAACTATGCTAAAAATGCCCAATACATTTGTAAACTGGCATTGTGCATAGCTAAGTGGTTCTTTAAATTTTTGAAGTAATAAAGCAAGTAATGCCCCAACAAGCAAAGCACTCGCTCGTGTATCAGTTCCAAAGTAGACGCGTGAGGGATCTTCATTAGGTGTATAAAGTGCAAGCATCTGGCAGGTAGAATATAACGCCATATAAATAATTGCTACCGTCGCAAACCAACGCGGTTGTTTAAATAATAGACAGCAAATAAGCGCCCACGCCACGTAAAACTGAAATTCGATACCAAGTGACCATAAATGCTCAAATAGGCGTGGCCGCCCAATAAGCTCAAAATATGAGCGTTCATTTATAATGTAATTCCAATTATTTAAAAAACTAAACCCATAGGGCAAATCTTCAGATATTTGGTTAATTTCATCGGGAAATAAAAGTAGCACACAAATCCAGGTGCTAATCATCATGGCAAATGCAGCAGGTAACAAACGACGTAAACGCCGAATCCAAAAACGCCCTAAATCGACACGACCAGTTTTATTCAATTCGTCAAAAAGTAGTTTTGATATGATAAAACCACTAATCACAAAAAAAATCTCAACCCCTAAAAATCCACCATGCAACCAATTATTGTCGCCATGGAAAAGTAAAACGGCAATAATCGCAAACGCTCGTAATCCATCTAAATAAGCGAGATATGAACTGCTATGTTTGGGCGTTAGCTTTGCTATATCTTGTAATGTGTCAATTTTTTTTATATTCACGTTCATGGCTAAATGATTTCAAAAGTAGTGGTTTCATATCATGAGAAAAAACTCTCTCTGCCCAGTGTAAAGCAATTACCGTACCTTCTTTTCCGCCATAATGTAAACCATCACCACCCACACTCGGGTAGAGAGTATATTTTCGACTATCTATTAATTGGCAATGATGTGGTTTAGACATTTTTTTAAGTAGACTATAAACTGAATTTATCTCTTGCACACTAAATTTTCTTGAATCGGGCGGACCAATCCAGATACAACGGCTGGATTTTTTTTCAATCATCTCCATGAGTTTATCCGTATAAGTTATACGCTCATCTTCATTCATTAAAACAATATTAGAGCCGAGTGCAACAATAGTTAATTTAGGTTTATTGTGCATCAATTTTTCTAATTTCGGTGTATTCGCTTTATGTTCTTCTATTTGAGAACCATCAGGGCGCCTTTGCCAAAAACCACAACTGGTAGGCTTGCTTTCAATC
Source organism: uncultured Pseudomonadota bacterium (assembly GCA_903953455.1). GTDB lineage: Bacteria > Pseudomonadota > Gammaproteobacteria > Methylococcales > Methylomonadaceae > UBA10906. The sequence goes on from CAJBJW010000124.1 coordinate 3,871, forward strand.
CACCATTTTGGATCACTACCACAACTTGCAACAGTGGTGATATCCACACCAGGCAATGACTCAGTAAGCAACTTGGTTAATTCGTGCCCAAATACACCAACAGAATGCGAATCACCAATAAATAACAACTGCGGTTGTGCGCGTGTTTTTAAATGAATCACATTCTCTTTAGCAATCACAGAAAATGAAAGTAAATTTAACGCGAACGATATAACAAACAATCGTCCGCAAAAAATAAATTGTTGCTCGGCTTTTGAAAAATAGGTCATTTAGCTCAGGTGGTCTTTAGTGTTCAATCCCACTATGGCGCAACAAGGCATCACAAGAAGGTTCGCGTCCACGGAAATTTTTGAATAATTCCATAGCATCGTCACTTCCACCTTTTTCTAAAATATTTGTTAAAAAAGCCTGTCCCGTTTCTTCATCAAAGATACCATTTTCTTCAAATAAGGAGAACGCATCACTCGACAATACTTCGGCCCATTTATAACTGTAATACCCTGCCGAATAACCACCTGCAAAAATATGTGAAAAACCATGTGCAAAACGATTAAACTCAGGAACTGGCAAAACACTCACACGCTCTCTAACTTGATTAAGTGTTTCATAAATACGCCCCCCTTTATTAGGATCAAAATCTCGGTGTATATAAAAATCAAATAAACTAAATTCTAATTGACGCACCATGCTCATGCCTGTTTGAAAATTTTTCGCCGCTAACATTTTTTCAAGTAAACTTTCAGGCAGTGTTTCACCCGTTTCATAATGTGCAGAAATTAACGCGAGCGCTTCTTTTTCCCAGCACCAGTTTTCCATGAATTGACTTGGCAACTCCACTGCATCCCATGCAACGCCATTAATACCTGCCACACCTGAATAATTTACTTGCGTTAGTATATGATGAAGCCCATGGCCACATTCATGAAACAAGGTGGTGACATCATCATGGGTTAACAATGAGGGGTGTGTTGCGGTGGGTGGCGTGAAATTACAGACCAAATAGGCAACAGGGTACTGCATGGTGTCCGCATTTATTTTTCTACGACCTATGCAATCATCCATCCACGCTCCACCGCGTTTTTTCTCACGTGCATACAGGTCTAAATAAAACCGTCCACGCTTGTTGCTATTTTTATCGCACACTTCAAATAATTGCACATTATCATGCCAGCGATTGAAATGCGTTAATTCAGTAATTTTTAAACCATACAATCGATTTAAAATTGCAAATAAACCATTTAATACTTTTGGCACCGGAAAATAACTTTTCACTTCTTCCTGTGATAATTGATAATTTGCAAGTCGCATCTTTTCAGATAAATAGGTAATATCCCACGCCTCTACTTTTTCGATACCGTAGCTATCTAAGGCAAATTTTCGTAATGCAACCATATCTTCTTTCGCTTGAGGACGAGATTTGTGTGCTAAGTCTTCAAGGAAATTGACTACTTCATCTGTTGTACTTGCCATCTTTGCCGCAATAGATAATTGTGCATAATTCTCAAACTCAAGTAATTGCGCTTCTTCATGTCGAAGTGCAAGAATATCTTCCATGATTTGTGTATTATCAAATTCACCTTCTGTCGCACGTGTCGCAAAAGCGGTGTAGTGTTCGCGACGCAACTCTCGATTGTCCGCATAGGTCATGACCGCAATATAGGAGGGATATTGCAATGTAATTAACCAACCTACAGATTCCTTGGATTGTTCCACGTGAAACATGGCACTGTCATTTGCATCATTAGTTGATTGTTTCACGTGGAACATTTCAGCACTTTGTTTTGCTTGATCAAGAGCGCTTTGTGGCAAACCAGCCAATTCGTCAACATTGGAAATTAATTTAGTCCACGCATTAGTAGAATCTAAAACATTTTCCTCGTAGCGACTAGCAAGTTGGCTGAGTTGCTGAGAAATATCCTTGTAGCGTTTTTTATCTTCGGCGTTAAGGGCAACACCAGAAAGTCTAAAATCTCTTAGTGCATTGCTAATAATTTTTTGCTGGGCTTTTTCAAAGGATGTGAAATTGTTACTTTGAGCAATATATTGATATGCTTTAAACAGATCTTCGTTTTGGCCCATTTCAGTCGAATAGTCACTTAGCAAAGGTAAGCAGGCATTATATTCTTCACGCAATTGTTCGTTATTCATAACGGCATTTAAATGACTAACAGGCGACCACGCTTTATTTAAATCATCTTCAACATTCTCAATAGGAGCTACTAAATTTTCCCAAGTGTAATTTGATGTTGCATGAAGGCAATCTTGAACTGTCTTTCTAGCGCGAACTAATAATTCTGATATCGCAGGCTGGACGTGCTCAGGTAATATTTGATCAAAATGCGGTAAATCAGTTTGTGTTAAGAGAGGGTTTGACATGGTTTATGTCTCGCTTAAAGATTGAATGAAGGAAAGAATTGCCTTTGAATCAAAAGGCCAATGGATATAACGCTGTGATGTAGAATGGTATAACACAGGAATTAAAACAGCAAACTCTGTTTGCCATTGTATTTCGTTGGCAATATCGATATTTTCGACAGGAATCGCTAGTTGCGATAAAAGCATTTGTGCTTGCTCACACAAATGACAACCTTGAGTACCAAAAAGGAGAAGTGACATGAATTGTGATTGGATACATGATTTCAACGACATTAAAAGCATGTGAACGAAAAGAGGAAATATCAAAGGTGCGAAATGACATTTTCACACCTTTGCATGGTATTTTAGTGTGACGCGTGTTTCTCTTTGTGTTTGAGAATTTGACGATCTAATTTAGTCACTAATTCATCGATTGCAACATACATATCTTCTTGGTGATCTTCAGCAAAGAATTTTGTACCTGAAAAATGTAAAGTTGCCTCAGCTTTTTGGACTAATTTTTCAACACTTAAAATAACGTGAACATCAGTCACTTTATCAAAATGACGCGCTAATTTGGCGAATTTTTCTTCTGTATGCGCTTTTAAAGCATCCGTAATTTCTAAATGATGACCACTAATAATAACTTGCATGGAATAATTCCTTATAAAAAATGAAACATAAAAAGTCAGCGAACGCGTTTACAACAAACGCTTGCGCTGACTAGAGGAGGAAATAAACATCGCTTCGCGATATTTAGCTACTGTTCTGCGGGCAACGTTAATGCCCTTTACTTTTAAAAATTCAGCTATTTTACTATCACTGAGTGGTTTAGCGATATTTTCATTGCTAATAAGTTCTTTAATTAACGCACGAATAGCGGTTGAGGAACACTCACCACCGCCATCTGTTGAAACATGGCTTGAGAAAAAATATTTAAACTCAACAATACCATTTGGTGTGTGCATATATTTTTGGGTTGTTACACGAGAAATCGTAGACTCATGAAGCTCTAACTCTTCAGCAACATCACGCAGCACCATTGACTTCATTGCAATAGAGCCATGTTCAAAAAAAGCAGTTTGTTTTTCAACGATACAACTCGCCACGCGCAAAAGTGTATCGTTTCGACTATGTAAACTTTTAATAAACCACTTTGCTTCCTGCAAATGCTCTTTCATACAAGTATTGTCTTTGCCTGTATCTGATTTTTTAATCAGATTTGCATACGTTTCATTAATACAAAGTTTAGGTGCAATATCTGGATTAAGCTCAACTCGCCAGCGATCATTTATTTTTCTTACATAAACGTCCGGCACAACATATTCCGATAAAGTACTTTGAATTTTTTCACCCGGCTTAGGATCTAAAGTGCGAATTAAAACGACAATAT
>CAJBJW010000125.1 GCA_903953455.1 uncultured Pseudomonadota bacterium
GTTGCGCAGTGTAGTTGATATTTTTCGCGGAAAAATTATTGATGTCACGCCCACGTCTTATGTCATTGAAATGACTGGCACGTCAGATAAACTCGATGCCTTCATCGCGACAATTGATAAAGCGAGTATCATTGAAGTCGTTCGCTCAGGTGCAACAGGTATTTCTCGTGGAGAGAAGGGCTTGCATCTTTAAATTGTTCTTCAACAATTTATGTGATTTATGAAAGTTTGGAAAAAACTGGGTGAAGTTATTGTAAAAGGAGCGTTAGTTGGTGGTTCTCATGTTGATGATGTGCCTGGAGTACCAAAAATCATCGGCGTTCCCGTATCGAAAACTTGTGACTCAATAATCGAAAGAAAACGTAAAAAACGTCGAGAAAGACGTGAGCGTGAAAACGCTTCTGAATAACAAACACCATCATTTTATTTTTTACACAGGACAAAACCATGCAAGTTTATTATGACAAAGACGCTGACCTTTCTATTATCCGTAGCAAAAAAGTAGCCATTATCGGCTATGGCTCACAAGGTCACGCGCACGCGCTGAACTTAAAAGAATCAGGCGTTGATGTTGTGGTGGGTTTACGCTCAAATTCAACGTCTGTTGCAAAAGCACAAGCACACGGTTTAACCGTTTTAGACGTACCTGCGGCGATTGCCAGTGCTGACATTGTCATGATTTTAACCCCTGATGAGTTCCAAGCGTCTTTATACAAAGAAGTGGTCGAACCAAACATCAAACAAGGTGCGGCACTAGCGTTTGCACACGGTTTTGCGATTTTATTCAACCAAATCGTACCGCGCAAAGATTTAGACGTGATTATGATTGCCCCTAAAGCACCTGGACACACAGTTCGCTCTGAATTCGTTCGTGGCGGTGGTGTTCCTGATTTAATTGCTATCGAGCAAAATGCATCAGGCAAAGCGAAAGAAATTTGCTTATCTTACGCGTCAGCTATTGGCGGTGGTCGCTCAGGTATTATTGAAACCACTTTCCGTGATGAATGTGAAACCGATTTATTTGGTGAACAAGCGGTACTTTGTGGTGGCGCAGTTGAGCTTGTGAAAATGGGTTTTGAAACCTTAGTTGAAGCGGGTTATGCTCCAGAAATGGCGTATTTTGAATGTTTACATGAATTGAAATTGATTGTTGACTTAATGTTTGAAGGCGGTATTGCAAACATGAATTACTCCATTTCAAACAACGCAGAATATGGCGAATATGTCACTGGCCCTAAAGTCATTAACGAAGAAAGCCGTCAAGCGATGCGTGAAGCATTGCAAAATATTCGTAACGGTGAATACGCAAAACGTTTCATTTTAGAAGGTGCAACAAACTACCCTGAAATGACGGCAAAACGTCGCTTAAACGCAGAGCATCCAATTGAAACCACTGGCGCAAAATTGCGTGCAATGATGCCTTGGATTAAAGCAAACCAAATTGTTGATCAAACGAAAAACTAATCGTTTTCGATTTTTCGACACAAAAAGCCCGTTTTCATAGCGGGCTTTTTTAGTTTGAGGTCTGTGCTATGCTTTGAAGCAGTATCGATTTCATTAAAAAAACAACATTAGTCAATATTTATCGCTATTCACTGACATTTTCTATGATAACTCAAACCAATTGCCCTGTTTGTCACTCAAATTCAGCGCCTTTAGATGTTGTTGATTTCAATAAATCGTGCGAAGAATTGAGACAAAAATATTTACCACTTTCACAAAATCCTATTTATTATTTTCTTTGTGAAAATTGTCATTTTTGTTTTGCACCAGAAATTTATAATTGGACAATATCAGAATTTGAAGAAAAAATTTACAATGCTCAATACATTGAGATTGATCCCGACTATATTGAAAGTCGACCTACAGCAAACGCAAAATATTTAACGCATTTGTTTGATAATCAGAAAAAATTGATTCGTCATTTAGACTATGGCGGTGGCTCGGGATTACTTAGCCAATTACTATGTGAACAAGATTGGCAATCTATCACTTATGACCCTTTTTACAATAAAGAAACGAATATCGA
>CAJBJW010000126.1 GCA_903953455.1 uncultured Pseudomonadota bacterium
AAAGGAGCAAATACCGTTGCGTCTTAATTTAGGTGAACAAGCCCGTGCATTAGGGAAGAATGGATTGGCATTAGCCTATATCTCTTTTGAAAAAGCCACCAAAATGAGTGCAACGCAAGCACCTCGATTACAAGCGCAAAGCCTTGATGCGCTGGCGTCACTTTACGAAGATCAAAACCGCGATGAAGATGCACTGCATCTCACTTGGCAAGCATTGTCACTCATGCAAAGCAGCAATGAACGTGATGTATTATTTGATTTAGAATGGCGTCAAGGGCGATTGCTACATCACCAAGGCCAAACTGCACAGGCAAGAGCGGCTTATCAACGCGCTGTCGATCATCTTGAAATGATTCGCCAAGATATTCCCGTTGATTATGAAAATGGGCAATCTTCATTTCGTCAAACGCTTGAACCCGTTTATTTAGGTCTTGCGGATTTATTGCTTGAGCAAGCAAAACAAGAAGTCGGCGAGAATAAACAACAATTACTGCGAAAAGCCCGTGATACGGTCGAGCTTATCAAGCAAACCGAATTGGAAGATTTTTTAGGCTCAAGATGTCGCGTAGAAAGTGCGCGTCAAACGCATATTGAACAAATTGACACCAAAACCGCCGTTATTTATCCCATTATTTTACCTGAGCGTTTAGAGCTTTTAGTGGGAACGCATGAAGGCTTATTTGAATTTGTGGTGCCCGTCGATGCCGAGACATTTAATACGCAAGCGCAGAAAATGGCGCGTAATTTACGCAACAAATTACCCTCCAATCTCGCCATAAAACTCTATAGCTGGCTTGTGTCCCCTGCGGAAACGTTATTAACTCAGCAAGGTATCGAAACGTTAGTATTTGTTCCCGACGGGTCACTGCGTTTAGTGCCGATGGCGGCACTTTTTAACGGTAAAGACTATTTAATTGAAAAATACGTGATAGCCACTTCACCGGGACTCACGTTATTTGATCCAAAACCTTTTTCACACACTGATCTTCACGCGTTATTGCTTGGAATGAGCGATCCCGGTGCGGTGGTTGAAAAACTCTCTGAGCCAATTATTCGCGGTTTTCTCAACGTCGATGCAGACGAAGCACAGGCCAACGCACCAGCTGAATTGACTGAAAACTCACGCAATCTTTCGGATAGAGGGCGCGGCTTGCGCGAATTGGTCAAACGCAATAACGGTAATGTAAAGCAGTTAATGCGCTCGCCGGAATTCATTTCGGGAATTAAAGAGCAGTTAAAACTTCCCGGCGTTAAGCAAGAAGTCAACGCGTTAAGCAATCAATTAGACGGCAGTAAATTGCTGCTAGATCACGATTTTACGCTGTCACGTTTTCAACAAGAAGTGATGGCCGCGCCCTACCCCATCGTGCATATTGCGTCACATGGTATCTTTGGTGCGAATGCAGAAAACAGTTTTTTGATGACGTATGATGAATTGCTGCATATTAATGAATTAGAACGTTTACTCAAATCTGATCAATTTCAAAAAAATCCTGTTGAACTCCTCACGTTAAGTGCTTGCCAAACGGCTGAAGGGGATAGTCGAGCGCCACTTGGATTTGCCGGTGTTGCGCTCAAAGCCCATGCGCGTAGTGCATTAGGGTCACTTTGGCCCATTTCCGACGAAGCGGCTTATCTGCTCATGACACAGTTTTATACAAATTTAGCGCAACATCCTAACATGACGAAAGTCAAAGCACTCCAGCAAGCACAAATCAGTCTTATCAAACACGC
>CAJBJW010000127.1 GCA_903953455.1 uncultured Pseudomonadota bacterium
AAGCGCACGTTTTTACTTATGCAAATGCAATGAAAATTACGAGTGATTTTGCAGATAAAACGGATTGGCGTTTACCTACGCTTATTGAATTAAACTCCATCTTTGAGCTTAAAAATAATAATCAACCCGTTAACAAATTAGTCTTTCCTCAAATGCCAATGGATAGAGGATTTATCTCTTCCACGATCTATGCAGCCAAGACGCAGTCATTAACATGGATTGTGTTAACGAATTCTGGGAAAAATAGCCAGCCGGCAAGTTCAAGTCCATCAACGGGTAATTATGTCAGATTAGTGCGTGGTCGAATGAAAGCGGCGATACAAGATTCAACTGTGGTCAATACTTCTCAATCGATAGCGAAAACGGATTTGAAGGTGACATTAGCCGTGTCTTCCAATCCTGTTAAACTCAATCAATATATTCATTTCACCATCAATGTGTCAAATAAAGGCAAGCTTATCGCAACGGACACGATAATACATTTTTATTTACCAACTAATTTAATGCAATACGATTTGGCGTCAGATAATTGTGAAAAAAATGGTGAAAGTGTTATTTGTAACGTTGGGGATATTCAGGCAGGGGAAAGTGTTAGCAAAACGATTAGAGTAGCGATGCAAAAAGTGGGTGCGATGAGTACAAGTGTTTCTGTTAAAGCCAATGAAGTAGATTTAAATAATTCGGATAATCAAGCAAAATTAACGATTAGTATTAAAAAATAATAGTCCCATCGATAAAAAAACTCCCAGTATTTTTACAATAATGGGAGTAGAGAATGTAGGAGATAGCCAGTAATTTGAATAGAACGCTTAACCATGAGCGGATTTATAAAATTCACGGTTCAAATAGGTGTTGCTTAACACAGCAGCAATGGCAAATAATACGGTTGAAATAATAAATTGACCCGAGATAAAGCCCACAATACCCACGAAAAACGTGATGCCAATCAAAATATCTCTGTAGAAAGTAGTCATGATAAATCCTTAAAAAAGTGAATAAATAAATGTAGTTCAGTTGGTGCTTACTATACAGGCGTGTTTATTTATTGACAATACGGTCTTTTATTGATTTATAGTTTCCAAATTGAGTGCAAATGAAAGATCGCGCACTAAAGTTGAGATGAAAATGACTTTAATGCGCGTTGAGAGTGGAATTGAGGATTTTATTTCCCTAATACGTCATGGCGCGTGGTTTCCGCTAATGCGTTGACTTGCTCAACTAATTCTTTTTCAACGCCTAATTCGATGAGTGTTGCTTCTAAATTTTCAAGTACGGCATTGAAATGGCTATCATCAAGCCCCATTTTAACGAGCTTAGCATGGCCAGCACGTAAATCTTTGCCACTATAGTGACTTGGGCCGCCAAAGGCCATGGTTAAAAACGCTTTTTGTTTAGCGGCTTGTTTTTCCATGTCGACATTGTCAAAAAAACGATAGATGCGATGATCTTCTAACACTTTTTTGTAAAACACGTCAACTGCAGCATCGACAGCAGCTTCACCGCCAAGTTGCTCAAATAAACTGGTGCTATTTTCTTCGCTCATTGTCCTATATCCTCTTCGTGATTTATTATAAAAATTATGATTGAGCTTACCGCTCAAAAAAGAGTTTATAGGAACAAAAGCGTCGATACAATATAATCATTATTTAACTTATTGAAATGACTTATTCGCAATAAAATCAATGCAACATAACCATTGGTACACTTGCTGATAAACTGTTCTATAATAGGCAGTATCTTACTTTTTTTAATTATTTTTACGGTTAATATAGTTTATGGAACATGAATCCAAATCAGATTGGGAACGCAACCTAATTAAGGAAGTTGCCCTTGCTGCTATTACGGAGCAAACACGCGCCCGCCGATGGGGTATTTTTTTTAAAGGCTTGTTGTTTGTGTATTTGTTCGCCATTTTTGGCGTGACCGTCTACCCTAAGTTGGGAGATCATCACGCTGGCTCAAAAGGTGATGATCATACCGCTATTATTGATTTGATTGGTCCGATTGCTGAAGATAAACCAGCAAACGCCGATTCGATTATTGAAGGCTTGCGTGATGCTGTAGAGGATAAACACACGAAAGGGATTATTCTTCACGCAAATTCACCTGGTGGAAGTCCTGTGCAATCGGCGTATGTGTATGATGAAATTCGCCGAATTAAGAAAGAACATCCAACACTGCCTATTTTTACAGTGGTAAGTGATATATGTGCATCGGGTTGTTATTATATTGCGTCAGCGAGTGATAAAATTTACGTCAATCAAGCGAGTTTGGTGGGTTCGATTGGCGTTTTAATGGACGGTTTTGGTTTTGTGGATGTGATGCAAAAATTAGGTGTCGAGCGTCGACTGCTCACAGCAGGCTCTCATAAAGCGATGCTCGATCCATTTACACCGCGTCAAGAAAACGATACAACGTATATGCAAAGTTTACTCAATCAAGTACATCAACAATTTATTACCGCAGTTAAAAATGGACGTGGTGAGCGCTTGAAAGAAACGCCTGATTTGTTCTCTGGACTTGTTTGGAGTGGTGAGGAAGGGGTGAAAATTGGGTTAGTGGATGACTTTGCAACTCAACGGGATGTTTCAAAAAACATTATTGGTGCCGAAAACGAAGTAAACTTCACACCAAGAGAGCAACTATTTGATCGCCTTGCTGGGCGATTAGGGGCGTCTTTTGGACAATCACTGAGTAGTTTTCTGCAGGCAACGTCGTTGCGTTAATATTTTGGAATAAATTTATGACTAAGAAAAAAGAAATCGCGTCAACTAAACAAGATAAAAAGCATGATAAAAAAGTGACGCTCGTGAAAATGCCAAGCTATAGCACAATGCTTTTTGGTGCGATTGCGGCTTATTGGCTGTCAACTATCATGAATCCCGCTTTTGTGGCGATTGGCGTGCTGGTTATTTTATTTATTCCAATTGTCTCAGTGGATAATATTTTCGCGCGTCAATTTTCTAAAGCGTATCAACGCCCAGAACCCGAAGAGACGGCGAATGATCAAAAACCAGTAGATGATAAAAAAGCAAAAAAACCAGAAGTAAAAAAAGTCGCCGCAGCGGCGCCCGCGAAAGCAGTTGAAGCAAAACCAGCAGCAGTAAAAAAATAAAAAATCACATTAAATTAAAACAGTAGGGATTTCTAATTTTTGTATTTCAAACTAGATAAAGTGTATAGCTAGAGTTGCAATGTTCATATTTTTGATAAACAAGTGGGGATTTAATAATGACTAACGTAACGTTTACGCTTCCAAGTGATACAGTAGGAAATGCAACAGGTGGGATTTTGCTAGGTGATTTTAATCACTGGAATCAAGCCGATGGGATCGTTCTTGAAAAACAGAAAAATGGGGATTTACAGGCGACTTTGCCCCTTGAAGTGGGTAAATATTATGAATATCGCTATTTACTCAGTGATGGTCGTTGGGTAAATGATGAATATGCGAATCCTTATACGAATACATACGGGCATTATGTTGAAAATTGCAGTTTGATTGTGCCTGCCGATGTAAAAGAATCCAATGTGCCGTCGTCAGGTGTTCAAAAAACAGATGATTTAACTAAAATTGAGGGGATTGGTAAAAAAATCGCGGAACTTTTAGTGGCGCAACATATTTGTACGTTTGCTGATTTAGCCAATTCAAAGAATAGAATATTGCAAAATATTCTAAATGATGCAGGCAGTCGATATAAATCCTATGATCCAAATACATGGGTTGAGCAAGCCAAATTAGCCTCTGAGGGTAAATGGGATGAACTTAAGAAATTGCAACTTGAACGTAAGAATGCAAAAAAAGCATCTTGAATTATATGATGTTAGGTACTTTTAAATCGTAAATGGTTATTGAAAACAGCGGTATCGCCTTATATTTTTTGATGGCGTTTGGTTCGGGTTATGCGATTGGTAATTTGCATGGAATGGGTTTTTTAAAAACGTGGCTTGTCTCCATTCTTTTTGTGCCTTTTGCGTATGAATTGCTTAACCCGAATATCTTGATGGTTCTTACCGTCATCGGTTTTTCGTTTGGGTTGTATTTTGCAAAAAGTGTTTCATTTTTTGATGTGCTCAGTTATCTAAGCCCCAAACGTTTTTTACAACCACGCAAAAAAAATACGACAAATCAATCAACTTATCACGCTACGTTTTCAGCAACTGCTGATAATAATTCGCCCTTTGATGCTCGACGTCCTGAGGAAGTTTTGGGTTTGTCGCCTGATTTCACCCAAGAAGAGCTTAAAGCGGCTTATCAACGCGAATCGAATC
>CAJBJW010000128.1 GCA_903953455.1 uncultured Pseudomonadota bacterium
GCTTTATAGTGCGTTGACGTCGGGCAATTTGCACTCAATGATTTTTTGGGGAGCATCGGGCACAGGCAAAACAACCCTAGCCCGCTTAATTGCCAAGCAATCAAATGCGGAATTTATAGCCATTTCAGCTGTACTTGCTGGAGTAAAAGAGATCCGCGAAGCCATTGAACACGCGAAAACCATTCAAAAATTTGAAAAACGCCGTACGATATTATTCGTCGATGAAGTACATCGATTCAATAAAGCACAACAAGATGCGTTTTTACCGCACGTTGAAGATGGTACAGTCTATTTTATTGGCGCAACAACTGAAAATCCATCTTTTGCGCTCAATAATGCGCTGCTTTCAAGAGCGCGGGTGTATGTATTAAATCCACTCACACCCTCTGAATTACAAGCTATTTTGACACATGCGCTTGAAGACAATTCAAATGGTTTAGGCGATTTAAATCTGGAAATGTCTGATGAGATTAAACTTCAATTTGCCCAAACGGCAGATGGTGATGCAAGGCGCCTGCTTAATTTACTCGAACTCGCAGCTGAGGTAGCCTCAGCACAATCAACATCAATTATTGACGAATTTATCGCACAAGCTGTGTTGAGTGGAGGTGTGCGTCGTTTTGATTCTCACGGTGAAGAATTTCATAATCAAATTTCAGCGCTTCATAAATCCGTTCGGGGTAGCTCAACAGATGGCGCACTTTACTGGCTTTGCCGCATGATTGATGGGGGTTGCGACTTGGCGTATTTGGCGCGTCGTATTGTGCGTATTGCCTCAGAAGATATTGGCAATGCAGATCCCCGTGCGCTGCAACTCGCGCTCAATGCATGGGATGCACAAGTGCGTTTAGGTACGCCCGAGGGCGAATTATCGCTTGCTCAAGCAGTTCTTTATATGGCGAGCGCACCTAAAAGTAACGCTGTTTATCAAGCTTATAATGCTGCAATGGCGCACATTAAACAAACTGGATCGCTGGAAGTACCGCTACATTTGCGCAATGCACCCACGTCACTCATGAAAAAACTCGATTACGGCAAAGCTTACCGCTACGCACACAACGAACCAGACGCTTATGCAGCAGGTGAAAATTATTTCCCACCAGAACTATCTAAAACCCAGTATTACTATCCCGTTGAGCGTGGGCTGGAAATTAAAATTAAGGAAAAATTGGCTAGATTACGTGAATTAGACGCACTCTTTTTAGAAACAAATGGAAATTAACCATGATAGCTAAAGCCACCTTCGTCTTTTTGCCTTATAATTGTCATTATATTTTCACTTTATAACACCACTTTTTAAAAAATAAGAACATGGACTTAAAATTTCTCGATTTTGAACAACCCATCGCTGTACTAGAAGCGAAAATTGAAGAACTACGCAACGTGGAGTTTGATAATAAAATCAATATATCCGATGCGCTCAAACAATTAGAAGATAGAAGCGAAGCATTAACCGAATCTATTTTTGCCAATTTGACTGATTGGCAAATTTCACAAATGTCTCGCCATCCAGGACGACCTTATACACTCGATTATATCGATTTAATGTTTACTGATTTCCATGAACTTCATGGTGATCGGGCCTATGCAGACGATCCTGCCATAATTTGCGGTCTTGCCAAACTTGACGGCAAACCCATTGCCATCATTGGCCATCAAAAAGGTCGCGATACCAAAGAAAAAATTCACCGAAATTTCGGTATGCCACGCCCTGAAGGTTATCGCAAAGCCTTGCGCGTCATGAAATTAGCAGAAAGGTTTAATATACCACTCATTTGCTTAATTGATACCCCAGGTGCTTATCCTGGCATTGACGCGGAGGAACGCGGACAAAGTGAAGCCATTGCACGAAACTTGTTTGAAATGGCGCAACTTAAAACGCCTATTATATGTACCATTATTGGTGAAGGCGGCTCAGGTGGCGCACTTGCCATTGGTGTTGGCGATCGTTTAATTATGCTTGAATACAGCACCTATTCTGTCATCTCACCTGAAGGATGTGCTGCCATTTTATGGAAAAGTCCTGATAAACTTCAACTTGCCGCTGAAGCAATGGGAATTACTGCAGACCGAATTCGCGAACAAGGCTTTTTAGATGAAGTGGTTCGTGAACCTTTAGGTGGTGCGCATCGTGACTTCAAAACAATGGGCGAGAATTTAAAAGAAACACTAATACGTCATTTAGACTCTATTCAGCAACAAGACATGCAAACCATTTTAGCTACGCGCTATCAACGTATTATGAGTTTTGGTGTATTTGAAGAATCGAGCAAATAAAAACGGAAATTAACGATAATTGATTGTGAAAGAAAACTTTAATTTTGAGGTTTTGGTTATTGGCAGTGGTGGCGCAGGATTAAGTTTAGCGCTCAAACTGGCTAATGCTCAAACTCGCGTCGCTGTGCTGTCTAAATTTGCCCTTACATCAGGCAGTACTTACTATGCGCAAGGCGGTATTTCTGCAGTATTTGATGCAAATGATTCAATTGAATCGCATTTAAACGACACACTCAATGCGGGGGCAGGACTTTGCGACACCGATATTGTCGAATTAACCGTTAAGCACGGCAAAGAATCCATTGATTGGCTTCGTGAACAAGGTGTGCGATTCACGCAAGAGCAGACAAAAACAGGTGAAACAAAACTGCATTTAAATCGTGAAGGTGGACATTCACATCGACGTGTTGTGCATACCGATGACGCAACAGGAAAAGCGGTTTCACTTTCGCTAATTGAACGTGCACAGGAAAATCCATTTATCGAATTATTTGAATACTACAATGTTATTGATTTAATCACCCAAATCGATAAGGGTACCAAACAATGTGTTGGGGCCTACGTGTTTAATAATCATCAGCAACGTGTGGAAACCTTTGCGGCAAAAATAACGGTATTAGCCACTGGTGGTGCAAGCAAAGCTTATTTGTATAGTACAAATCCACACAGTTCAACGGGTGATGGTATGGCGGTGGCATGGCGAGCGGGGTGTCGCGTGAGTAATTTAGAATTCATGCAATTCCACCCTACGTGTCTTTATCATCCAGCAGGCAACTCATTTTTAATAAGTGAAGCGTTGCGCGGTGAAGGTGGAAAGTTGGTTTTGCCGGATGGTCGCACTTTTATGCAAAATTATGATGAACGAGGCGAACTTGCACCACGCGATATTGTCGCGCGCGCCATCGATCATGAAATGAAAAAACGTGGAATTGATTGCGTCTATTTGGACATTAGCCACAAACCCGAAACATTTATTCGAGAACATTTCCCCAATATTTATCAACAATGCTTAGAATTTGATATTGATATTACGCAGCAGCCAATTCCCGTTGTCCCCGCAGCGCATTATACCTGCGGCGGTGTCATAACAGATAGCTATGCGCGAACTGATATAGAAAATTTATACGCTGTAGGTGAAGTGGCTTGTACTGGGTTACATGGTGCAAACCGCATGGCGAGTAATTCACTGCTTGAATGTTTAGTCTTTGCGCAACGAGCGAGCGATAAAATTAAACAAAAGTTACCACAAATCACCCATGTTCAAAATATTGCGCCTTGGGATGAGTCAAAAGTCAGTGATTCTGATGAAGAAGTCGTGGTCGCTCATAATTGGAGTGAGCTTCGTCATTTTATGTGGGATTATGTCGGCATTGTTCGCACTGACAAACGATTAGATCGCGCGATGAATCGAGTAGAATTACTTAAAAAAGAAATAGCAGAATATTATAAATATTTCCGTGTCACAAGTGATTTACTTGAGTTGCGCAATTTGGTCATTGTTGCGGAATTAATTATTCGCTGCGCACAACAACGCAAAGAAAGTCGTGGACTGCATTACACCCTCGACTATCCCGAAATTGACACATCAAAA
>CAJBJW010000129.1 GCA_903953455.1 uncultured Pseudomonadota bacterium
ATGGCTTTTTGAATTTGGGCTTGTCGTTTTATTTGCGTACCAATACGTTAGTCCAATTTCAGATTAGAGATGCTTTCTCCTAACTATTCTCCAGAAGCAACTTTTAGTGCACTGTGGAATTAAATGATCGACAAGTAGATTACAGGTATTTATGCTTAGAGTGGAGGATATTTTGTGTGATGTAAAAGCTAATGGCAATGTCTGCCAATTATGCTAAAAATTTTATCTAATAGATAAAAGGGGAGACTAGGCTCATATGGATGTAATTAAAGAAGATGTTTAATTGTTACCTATATGTTACCTAAAATAAAAAAGGCTTAGATCATGATAACCTAAGCCTTTGATTATATTGGAGCTGGAGATGGGACTCGAACCCGCGACCGGCTGATTACAAATCAGCTGCTCTACCAACTGAGCTACACCAGCAATATGTGATACATTATAAAGTTATTTTTACTTTATGCAACCTAAAAATTATGAAATTGGATTTTTATTTACATATTACGACTGAAACGCAATTATTAAATTTCGTGCTAAATTCTGAAATTACAGAAACTTACGAGATATCATCAGCTAGAAACGGACTTGGTGAAATACGCGGCAGTGAATGCACTCCGCGCGGATGGCATTGCGTTCGTGCTAAAATTGGACAAAATGAACCACTACAACGTGTATTTGTTGGAAGACGCTCAACAGGTGAAATTTATACACATGAATTAGCGAATAAATATCCTCATCGAGATTGGATATTAACCCGTATTTTATGGCTTGATGGATTAGAGCAGGGGATAAATCGTTATGGTTCGTGCCATACAGCATCACGTTATATTTATATTCACGGATGCCCCGATGAATTGATAAATGGTAAAGCGGGATCGCATGGTTGTATTCGAATGAGAAATAGAGATATGTTGGAATTATTTAATCGTATACCAGTTGGCACAAAAGTATTCATTGAGTAAAAATTAAAGCATGCAAAATCAGTTGTCTTCGCAATGTTTCGTTATAATGTTCAATAATGACATTTTTTTGCAAAAAAACGTTGGGGGAGAATAAAAATGCAAAATAACACTACACACAAAATAATTATTGTAGGCGGAGGCGCTTCAGGCCTTGAATTAGCGACACATTTAGGACGTAAGTTAGGCAAAAAAAGCAATGCTGAAATTACACTAATTGACGCAACGTCGACACATATTTGGAAACCACTTTTACATGAAGTCGCCGCTGGTACACTTGATGAAGCGGAAGAAATCGAATATTTAGCGCAAGCCCATCGAAATAATTTTAGATTCCGTTTAGGGCGCATGGAAGGCTTAAATAGAGAGACGAAAGAAGTTTTTGTGAGTCCAACGTTAAATGATCAAGGTGAAGAACTTATCCCTCGCCGTGTATTTATTTATGATACGTTAGTGATTGCTATTGGCAGTGTTAGTAATACGTTTCATATTAAGGGTGTGGATGAGCATTGTTTATTTTTAGATACGACTTCTCAAGCGTTTAAATTTCAAAAACAATTAGTTGAATCATACATAAAAAGTCATGCGACAAAATCGAGTCAGCAACCGTTGTCAATTGCCATTGTCGGCGCAGGTGCAACAGGTGTTGAACTTTCCGCTGAGTTACATGAGGTGACTGACTTACTGGCTGTTTATGGTTTAGAAGAGTCAAGTAATGTGACGCTCACGATAATTGAAGCAGCCGATCGTTTGTTGCCAGCACTACCGACTAATTTAGCCATTGCAACGCAACAGCAACTCATTAAATTAGGGATTGATTTAAAATTAGGGCGTCGCGTGATAGAGATTACCAAAGATGCTATTTTGACACATGACGGTGAAGTGATTGAAGCGCAAATGAAAGTTTGGGCAGCTGGGATCAAAGCACCTGATTGGCTTGGGCACTTAGATGGGTTAAAAACAAATAGTATTAATCAACTCATTGTGGATAAAACCCTTAAAACCAATGATAATGATATCTTTGCTATGGGTGATTGTGCCGCATGCGTTTGGAAGGGTCATGATGAAAATGTGCCTCCACGCGCACAAGCTGCGCATCAACAAGCGTCCACTCTCTCAAAAACGTTAATTAACAGATTAAAAGGTGGTGCAGCCGCTGAATTTGTATACTATGACTATGGCTCACTTGTTTCGCTTGGGAAATACACAACTGTTGGCAATCTAATGGGTAATTTAATGGGGTCAGTGAGTATTGGGGGATTTATTGCCAAAATAGTGTATTTGTCCCTTTATAAAATGCACCAAATTGCGATTCATGGGCACTTTCGTACATTCATGTTAACACTATCGAACTTATTTAGACGTACCACACACGCTAAAATAAAGATGCACTAATCTGTTTTAGCTGAATACTTTCTTTTACTTCACACTGTCACTTAAAAAAATAAAAAATAATCATGTTTGAAATTGAATACGAATTCCGAGAAGAAGATTTAATTCACTTTAATGAAGTGCAATTTACCCGAAATGAAGAGATACAGGCGAATATTCGCAAAAATCGTTGGTTAGTCCCTGCTGTGATGGGTTTGATTGGTGGATTTTACTATTTCTATTATGGCGATAAAAATTCTGCAGCGTATATTGTCGTTATCGCTGCACTTTGGGGCTGGTTATCACCCAAAATCATGATGCTCGATTTACGTCGTCAGATCCTCAATAATTATACGGCTAAAGAAAAAAATGCCATGTTTGGTATTTACACCCTCACTATTGACCCAACGCAAGCGAATTACTTAATTGAAAAATCGCCCAGCGGCAAACATAAAATGCAATGGGAAGATTTAGTACGTGTCGAATACAGTAAACATTATATTTATATTTATATTACATTAAGTACTGCACTTGTGATTCCCTTAGAAACCATAAAAAATGGGGATGTACTCGCATTTGCAACACAAGCTGAAAAAATGATTGAGCGAGCGTCATAAAGTAAACTATGCTAAATTTCAGGAACATCACGCTACGTCGTGGCACACGCGTTTTATTTTCAAATGCGACCTTTATTCTTCATAGTGGACAAAAAATAGGATTTACCGGTGCGAATGGTACGGGAAAATCAAGTTTGTTTGCGATGGTTAAAGGTGAATTACACGCTGATGAAGGCGATTTTAGTATGCCGCCTAATTTAGCGGTTGCTCATGTTGCACAGGAAATGCCTGCTGTTGAATTTAGTGCGCTTGATTATGTTATGGATGGCGATGTTGAATTACGTCAATTAGAAGCGCAATTAAAAATAGCTGAACTGGCGCATGATGGCATAAAACAAGCGGAGCTTCATGCTGCATTAGATGTCATTGGTGGATACAGTGCAGCGTCGCGTGCCGCGCGTTTGCTAGATGGCTTAGGATTTACTGCACCAAAAATGCAGCAAGCTGTTAGCTCGTTTTCGGGTGGTTGGCGAATGCGCCTGAATCTAGCGCAGGCGTTAATGTGTCGCTCAGATGTGTTGCTGCTCGATGAGCCAACCAATCATTTGGATTTAGACGCGGTTTTATGGCTACAAGACTGGCTTAGTTATTATGCTGGTACGTTACTTTTGATTTCACATGATCGCGATTTTCTCGATACCATTACAGATCACATTGTAAATATTGAACAAGGAAAAGCCGATATTTACACGGGGAATTATTCTGATTTTGAGCGAATGCGTGCTGAAAAATTAGCGCAGCAACAAACCGCGTATCAGAAACAACAACGCGAAATTGCCCATATTCAAAGTTTTGTAACCCGCTTTAAAGCGCAAGCAACTAAAGCAAGGCAAGCCCAAAGCCGAATTAAAGCATTAGAGCGTATGGAATTAATTGCGATGGCGCATGTGGATTCACCGTTTAACTTTACGTTTCCAGCGCCTAAGAAAATGCCAAATCCACTTCTCACCCTTGACGGCGTATCGATAGGCTACAGCGACAAAACGATTTTGCCTAAAGTGAGTTTGAGTATTGCTGCGGGCGATAGAATTGGTTTACTTGGCTCAAACGGAGCAGGGAAGTCGAGCTTACTTAAAACATTAGCAGGTGAGTTGAAACCCTTACTTGGTGAGCGCCGTGAAGCTGAAACGCTTAACATGGGGTATTTTGCCCAGCATCAACTTGAGCAGTTGCATCTTGATGAAAGTCCACTTTGGCATTTTCAGCAAATTGATAAACAAGCCACTGAAAAAGAGCTCCGTAATTTCTTGGGAGGATTTGATTTTTGTGGCGATAAAGTGGTAGAAATAGTGAAGCCTTTTTCCGGTGGTGAAAAAGCACGTCTAGTTTTAGCGCTTCTTGTATATCAAAACCCTAATTTATTATTGCTTGATGAGCCAACCAATCATTTAGATTTAGATATGTGTCATGCGTTAAGTGTTGCATTGCAGGATTTTCAAGGCGCAATGGTCGTTGTATCCCATGACCGACATCTGTTGCGCTCTGTGACGGACACCTTGTTACTTGTTAGTGATGGAAAAGTGGTACCATTTGACGGTGATTTGGATGATTACCGCGCATTACTTAGCGAGCAGAAACGTAAAAATGCCGTATCTGAGAACAGTCTATCTGATAAAGCTGATTTAGTTTCGCGAAAAGATCAACGTAAAATCGATGCTGAACGTCGCCAAAAGCAAAAGCCGCTACTCGATGCACTCAAAAAAGCGGAAATGGCTGTTGAAAAATACCATATTCAACAACGCGAATTGGAATCACAACTTGCCGAAAGCGACATTTACGCTGAAAGCGAAAAAGGACGATTGCGTGAGGTTTTAGAACGCAAAACACAAATTGACAAAGCTTTAGATGCGGCTGAGCAAACTTGGATGGAATTGCAAGAACAAATAGATCTTTGTGAAGCCTAGCGTTGTTTGATGCAATGAAATAACACGCAAATGAAATAAACTCGTAAAATACGCAATAATTAAAAAACTTTCCCTTCCCCCTTGCTTACTTTTAGCTTATGAATTTACGGAAAATTTTTACGACAGTCTCTGTCCTTATGACCGTTGCTTGCGCAACACCGGCTAATATTAAAAAAGAAACGCTACCTAAGAAAACGGATAAATTTGAGTCGTGGAATCGTCAAATGCTTTCGTTTAATGAAGATGTTGATAATGCTATCTTAAAACCGATGGCAAAGGGATATATGTCAGCGACCTCGACAGATGTCGAAAAAGGCGTCACCAATTTTTTCAGTAATATTGATGATATTGGGGTTGCTGTCAACGATTTGCTGCAATTTAAAATTACGCAAGGCAGCATGGATATGAGTCGCTTTGTAGTCAATACAACAGCTGGTGGTCTTGGCGTTTTTGACGTGGCTCAAATGATTGATTTACCCAAACACAACGAAGATTTCGGGCAAACATTAGGTTTTTGGGGCGTGCCGTCAGGTGACTATTTAATGTTGCCGTTTGTTGGACCGAGTTCTCCACGTGAAGCAGTTGGTTTACTAGGTGATGCGCTACTTAATCCCTTTAATTATACGTTTATTTTTGGTGGAGGTGTTGCGATATCAGCTGCAACATCGGGTTTGAGTGTACTAGACGTAACAAACACTCGTGCAGGATTGATGTCTACGGAAAGAATGGTTAACGAGGCAGCGGCGGGGGATCGCTACAGTTTTATAAGAAATGCTTACCAACAACGCCGGGAATATTTGGTGCATGACGGTATTTCAGATGAGAGTGATATTGATTTACTTGATGATGATGCTGATTTTTCGTCAAACAGTAAAGCCAAAGGCAATACGACTAAACCAAGCAATAAAACATCAGTAACAACACCACGTTCGTCCGGAGGTTTACCGCCTGTGATAAATAACTCTCGTCATCTTTTAGAATTGAGTGCGCCAAAATGAAATTATTTATGATATTAAAACTCGCTTCACTTGTAGTTGTGTTGGGTTTTTCTTTTAGCTCACTTGCATACAGTAGTAATGGCCATTTTTTAGCGCTTAATTATCACGATATCATTGATGAAGAAGATGTTGTTGCCCCATTTGATCGGATGGAAGTGAATAAACATTTTTTAGAGGATCAATTTATTTGGCTCAAAAAAAATGGGTATAACGTCGTTAGTGTTCAAGCTGTTTTAGATGCAGCCGAAGGCAACTCTAGTTTGCCAGATAAAGCGATTTTATTAACGTTTGATGATGGGTATTTGAGCTTTTACACTAAAGTGTATCCGTTGTTAAAAAAATATCATTATCCAGCTACCGTTGCGTTAGTAGGTAAATGGATGGATGGTCAAGTGACAGCTGATGACCCTGGAAAACCTTTAATGAATTGGGCGCAAGTACGCGAGGTATCACAATCAGGGCTCGTTGAAATAGCATCTCATACCTATGACTTTCATAATGGTATCGTTGGAAATCCACAAGGTAATACACAAGCTGCAATGGTAACGCGTCTCTATGATGATCCCATGTTGGTTTATGAAACTGAAGAGCAATATCGCGTTCGTATTCGCACAGAAATGTTTAAAAGTGCTGATTTCATTTTTCAACACGCGGGCATTCATCCACGCGTAATGGTGTGGCCGTATGGTGAATATAATGAAATCAGCATTGCTGCCGCGCGTGAAGCTGGGATGATAATGACTATGGGACTTGTCGATGGAAGTAACACGCTGGCAAATTTGAGTGCTGTTCGTCGAATGATTATCGTTGATGATCCTGGTATTAAAAAATTTGCTGAAATCATGACTGGTTTACGTGTTGAACAAACCTTACGCGTTGCGCATTTAGACTTGGATTATCTCTACGATAAAGATTCAGAGCAAACAGAAAAAAATATTAGTAGTGTTGTACAGCGCATTAAAGATATGCATATTAACACGGTCTATTTACAAGCGTATGCTGATCCAGATGGTGATGGGAATGCGGAGGCGCTATATTTTCCTAATCGTCATATGCCTGTGCGCCAAGATTTATTTAATCGCGTGGCGTGGCAACTGAAGAAGCGTGCCGCTGTGCATATTTACGCTTGGCTACCCATGCTGGCGTATCAAAATGACGATATTGATAAATCGTGGTATGTACAAGAATGGCGCGAGGGTAAAGCACAAGAATCTAGCCATATTTATAAACGTCTTTCACCCTTTAATTCACAAGCACGTGAATTTGTCGCCGACATTTATGAAGATTTGGGGAAATATTGTAATTTTGATGGCATTTTATTTCATGATGACGGCATTTTATCCGACTATGAAGATGTATCACCTGCTGCGTTAGCATACGGTAAAGAGGTGTGGGGATTATCTAGTGACTTCAACAAGCTACATGCAACAAGCCAAAGCCGCTTAGAGTGGGCAAAACATAAGACAGAATTGATGGGGCAATTTACCGATGAATTAACCAATCGTGTCCGCTTTAATCGACCCGCTATTCAAACGGCGCGAAATTTTTACGCATTACCTTTACTTGAGCCCTACAGTGAGGAATGGTTCGCACAATCGTTTAAGTCTTTTTTAGCGCATTATGACTACGTTGCCATTGAAGCCATGCCGTTTATGGAAGAAGCTAAAAATCCTAATCAATGGTTAACTGATTTAGTGAAAGCGGCTGCAAAAGAGCCAGAAGGATTGAATAAAACGGTATTTGAATTGCAAGCAGTGAATTGGAAAACACAGCATAAAATTCCAAGTAATGTATTTCTAGAACAATTAAATCTGCTGAAAAAACTTGGGGTAAAGCACATTGGCTATTATCCTGATAATGTTTATGAAGATCAACCACCTTTAGAGGATTTAAAACACCATTTTTCTTTGCCTGACTTGCAATAATTTCATGAATTTTTTATCTACACTTTCTCCGATGCTGCAATCCTGGCAAATGTTTATGGCGTGGTGGTCGCCTATAGATAAATTTATTGAAGAATTTATCTATTACTATCCGCTTTTCATGGCCTACATTTGGATGTTTGGGGCAATTATTTTTTGTTTGCGTTACGAATGGAAAAAACTGCCGTTGCCCGATTTTCAAAATGAGATTGATTTTCCGCCTGTGTCTATTCTTATTCCTTGTTATAACGAAGGAGAAAACGTGCGTGAAACCATTGGAATTTTGCAACAACAAAATTATCCCAATTTTGAAATCATTGCGATTAACGATGGTAGTAAAGACAATACGCTCGACATTTTGCATGAACTCGCCGAGAAATACCCAAATTTGCGTGTAATCAACTTACATACTAATCAAGGTAAAGCCATGGGACTGCGCACGGCAGCACTGCTGGCGAAAAGCGAAATTCTAATTTGCATTGACGGTGATGCACTGCTTTCTCCTGATGCAACGCGCTGGATGGTACGGCATTTTGTTGAAAATCCCAATGTCGGTGCAGTCACAGGAAATCCACGTATTCGCAATAGATCTACCTTACTTGGACGAATTCAAGTGGGGGAATTCTCAGCGATTGTAGGCATGATTAAACGCGCTCAACGCTCGTATGGTAAAGTCTTCACCGTATCAGGTGTTATTGCAGCTTTTCGCAAAACAGCATTGCACAATGTGGGTTATTGGAGCAATGACATGATTACCGAAGATATTGATATTAGCTGGAAGTTACAACTTGCTGGTTGGTCAATTCGTTTTGAACCGAATGCACTTTGCTGGGTACTCATGCCTGAAACGTTGAAAGGATTGTGGCAACAACGCGTACGTTGGTCACAAGGCGGTAGTGAAGTGTTACTTCGCTATTTTCACGCATTGTTTCGCTGGTCATCGAGAGGTATGTGGCTCCTTTATACTGAATGCTTAATTAGTGTGACATGGGCATTTTTAATTTTATTACATTTAATCTATGCGCCATTTGATTTATTAATGTCGACAGCGAATGAATCACTGCATGATTTAAGTCCAAGTTGGACAAGTATGCTGTTAAGTATTACTTGTTTACTTCAGTTTGGTGTGAGTTTGGCCATTGACTCCCGTTATGAATCACAAACTGGAGGTGTGGGTAAATATTATTACTGGATGGTGTGGTATCCCATTGTCTATTGGCTCATGAATGTGGGTACAACGATAGTTGGAACGATTCGCGCGATTAAAAAGAAACGAGGTCAACGAGCAGTTTGGGTGACAGTTGACAGAGGATTGCGCTAAATATGAAGGACTATATTATCAACGCACCGCAACTACAAAGTGTATCTAAACGTATCAGTGGTATTGGTATAACTGTTATTTGCTGGATTATGTGGGGATATTTACTCTATCCTATTATCACGCTCATTAATTGGTTACGTGGTGATTATAATGTAATTAACGAAATGCGCTGGTTTGGTGGTTATAAAAGTTTGCTTGATTTGATGGAAATTTATGTCGGCACGTTGATTTTTTTAGGTATCGTTTGGGTGGTTTGGGTATTTTTGAGAAAAATGCGTACTAAACGTATTTTACCTGCAGCAAAAAACGTGGTTACCAATGAAGAAATTGCTGTTTTTTATCATGTGGATAAAACTCAAATTGGGCATTTTCAACAACAGCAAAATGTGACTGTTTTATTTGATGAAACAGGACAAATTATAGGTTTAGAGTAAGCTTGCGATAAATCAATATAGCAAATTCTGGTGACATGTTTTTGTGTGGTTTACCTCCAATTCGAATTCGGGTTGAACATTGATAATTTCCTGACGCGACTATATTCAATTTAGTGTTTCAATTTGTTGAAAGCGATAGTGCGAAGTGAGCCTATTACGTCGTATTCTGCCCATTAGATTCAAGATGAGAATTTTAAAACGGCTATTAATCACTTTTTATCTCTTGAAAAAGAAAGTATACGACTTTACATTGCATTTAAACTGAATAAAAAAATGCTCTCAGAAGTATAAATAATGAGAGCTTAGGAGATAGGTGAGGTCAAACTATGGCGCAGAAATATCGTAGTTGCCTTTAGTATATGTTTAATTTAAATGCATCGCTATACGTCAAATGACGTATAACATCGACACTATTCTCTCGTTAATCATTTATTTTTGCATAAAAAGCGGAGAGCGATTCCATCTTTCACGCAACTTCTCACGCAAGTTCACATCTAATTTTGCATATTTAAGCTGATTATTCGCAATCAAATTAGGTTTTAAATTTTGATACCATTGATGATATAGCGCGAAATTTTTAGGATGAAATCCAAATACCATGGGTGCATCACGTTGGATAATGTGTTGCATTTGGTCAATAATGACGTAACGTTCGGGACTGTTTTCCATATTACGCATTTTTTCAAATAAACGATCAAATTCTTCATTTACATAATTACTTGCGTTTTCTCCCCCAAATTTCACTTTTCCATTTTGCCCATAAAGAAGGAAAAAGAAGTTTTCAGGATCAGGATAATCTGCGTTCCAACCCCAAAAGAAAATTTGCGCGTTACCTGTGCGTATTTTTTCTTGAAAACGATTGTAGTCTGTTGCACGGACTATGAGCTTAATGCCTAATTTCTCAAATTGTTTACGATACCACGTCATACGTGGTCGGTCATCGGTACTTGAAGAAGTGGTATCAAAATACAAAATTAACGATTCGTTGGTTTTTGGGTCAATGCCGTTTGCATAACCGGCTTGAGCCAGTAAAGATTGCGCATCAGTAATCGATTTTCGTTTCATTTCTCCCCTGGCATCCAGATTATAGACTTGCTCATTCATATCTTCTTTCCCGTCCGAGTAGCCAAAAATACCATTAGGCAGTAGACCTTGGGCTGGCACGCCTCGTCCATTCATAAAGATTGAAATATATTCTTCATAGTCCACGGCAATCGAAATCGCTTGGCGCAGTTTTCGAGCGGATTCCGCTGAGCCACCCACGGTAGCATCCAGCATATTAAACCCTAAGTAATAATCCGAGAGCGTCACGGACGTTTGCAGTTGAATATTTTTTTCCACCATGGAAGGCGTCAGCGCAACACCCCCACTGCCGGTGAATTGAACGGCTTGATCAAAGCTGTCTGACGAAATCCCAGATAAATCGTAATAGCCCTGCAAAAACTTTGTCCAATAGGGAATCGTTTCTTTTTCAAGCATGAAAACGACTTTATCAATAAAAGGCAGTGGCTTGCCCGCATCAACTAACAACCCTTTTTGAGCATCGCCTTCCTCTCCTTCGCTAGGATAGGTTTCGCCATGAAAATTTGGATTTTTCAGCAGCGTCATGCGTCGATTGGGGTTGTTTTCAGACAGATAATAAGCACCTGTGCCAATGGGGAACCAATCAAGTGTAATATTTTTGTCGCGCAAACCGTTTTGATTGTAAAACGCATCCGCTTCCCACGGCATAGGCGCAAAAAATGGCATAGCCAGCCAGAACATAAATTGGGGGGATTTACCTTTAATACGAATTTTGTATTGATAACGATTAATCACTTGTGCGCCAAATTCTGCCGGCTCTGCAAATTTTTCAAAATTCACAATGTAATTTTTCATCATTTCTGCAACGGGCGACTGCAGCTTTGGATTGGCAAGACGTTTGATTTGATAAACGTAATCTTCTGCGGTCAATTCACGCGTTCCTGTTTGCGTAAAATCGCCAATCGCATTGACACTGGCAAGTTGCGCATCATTTATCGAGTGATAAACGTAATGATCTTGTGCATCTTTTGCAAAAGCAGGATGCGGTTGAAATTTAACATGTTGTTTAATGTCGATAATATAGTCAGTAAACGCAATCTGGTTTTCGTCAGTTACTTGCATTAAAGGCTCACCGTTCGCATTCAAATAACGTACGGTAGGCATTTTTTCTGCGCTTAAGGGAATGAGTTCATAAGGGCGTTTTAGATAATGATATTGCAGTGGCGGTTCATAGACTTGACCAATAATGGCATATTCATTTGCACTGTAAGCCGCGACAGGATCCAAATGTTTTGGGCGCTCGGTAAACGATTCATAGAGTACGGATTGATTTTTATCTGTTTCTCCATAAGGATTGTTGAGCTGTGAATCACACCCGCTCGATAATATCGCTATGGCAATAACTAGACTTTTTAAGGTCATTTCCAAATACTCACAATGTTGGTGAAGTCGTCTGTCCATGCTGGCATATCAAAATACAGTGGCATTTTTTGCCATGAACCAATTTGACTGGTTTGCAATGGTTTGAGTGTATCGCTATTTTTGGCGAGTACGACCCAATCCGTTGCGACAATCAACGGTGCATCCGTTTGAGGTTTGAATTCATTGATTAGCGCGGCAAGGTGCATTTGCTCAGCGTGAATGGATACTACTTTTTTCAGCAATAAGTGACGATTGGTAATGTGAAAAGCGAGAATGCCGTTTGGTTTCAATTTTTTGAAATAGAGCTCGATGGCTTCTTTTGTCAGCAAATGTGTTGGAACGGCATCCGAGCTAAAGGCGTCCATCATGAGTAAATCAAAACTACCATCTGGTTTATTTTGCAGCGATAAACGCGCATCACCCACTTCAGACACGGCATTGGGTGCACATTGGCTTAAATAAGTGAAATAAGCTGTATTTTTTGCAATATCCACCACGAGTGGATCAATTTCGTAGAGCGTCCATGTTTGCGATGGCTTGGCGTAACACGCTAAGGCGCCAGCACCTAAACCCACAACACCGATATTCCAATTTTCATTCGCATGATCAAATGTTTTAAATAACTGACCCATGGGACTTGGACGACTGTAATAGGTCAGTGGTGTTTTACTTTCAGCGGCTATTAAGCGCTGTGCACCGTGCTTGGTCGTTCCATGAAATAATTCATGATAGGCTTCGGGTTGATTGTTTTCGTCGCTTAAAACGCTTTCACGCACCGCCATGACACCAAAAAACGTCCGCTCCTGCATGAGCGTATGACTTTCCGCATGATGTAGACTCATTGCCGCGCAAATAATCACGCCAGTAAGTCCTGCATACGCAACGACACGTTTTCTCAAAAAATAAATAGCAATCGTTAAAATAATTAAACTAATAACAATGCCATCAAAATAACCAATTAAATTTGTCACGCTAAAGTAAATGCCCGCACCAATGCCAAGCAGTAGTAGCGGATCAATCAATTGCATCGCTATTTCTTTAGAATTTAATTTTGAGGCACTTGGGCGAAGTAGTAGCGCGGCAATAATCATCAATGGATATTCATAAATACCATTAAATACGAACGGTGCAAGGAAGGTATTGAACATACCGCCAAGCATGCCCGCAAACGACATAATTAAATAATACGTGGTTAAATGCGCACTATGTGGGCGTTGCGCTGCAAGTTCACCATGACAGACCATCACCGCAAAGAAAAATGCGATAACGTGAAATCCTAAATACGCCCAATAAGGTAAATCAGCAGGATTGATAAAGGCATAAGCCACAAAAGGAATAAAAAATAGCGGTTGAAGTTTAATCAACCAACTATGGCTTTTGTCATTCCAGCGAGAAAAAACAATGACAAACGACAATAAATAAACCGTTAAAGGAATGATCCAAAGTAGTGGTACTGATGCAATATCTGTACTAATAAAATTGGTTAATCCTAAAAGTAAGCTAGATGGGACAAATGCGAGCGCTCCCCAATATATTTTTGTTTTCCATGATAGCGTTGGTGCTTGTTTGGAAAATATTGATTTTTCGGATTCAGATGATTGTGACAACTGATGATTTTTCCAAAGTACAACGCCACATAGTGCAATAAAAATACATAACCCAAAATAGCCCATTGACCAATCCGCTTGTTGCGAAGAGAGTCCCCAGTTGGGTTCAATGAAAAAAGGGTAGCTAAGCAGTGAAACCAAACTGCCAGTGTTGCTAGCAGCGTATAGAAAATAGGGATCTGCGCTATTTTTATGCCCCATATTCGAAAACCACTTTTGCATCAGTGGTGAAGTGGTCGATAGAATAAAAAAGGGTAAACCAATCGCAAACGCGAGCGTTGAGAATATCCAAATAGTGGGATTGCTTTGCGTGGGTGGGATAAGATTTTCTGGTAGCGCAATGGGCAGAGCAAGTAAACTGAGTGCAATCACACTAAGATGCACAATTACTTGATGGTGAGCATGAAGGCGTGAAGCGATTAAATGCGCATAAAGATAACCTAGAAACAAAAGACTTTGATAAAACACCATGCAGCTATTCCAAACCGCTGGTGTACCACCTAGCAGAGGGAGCAATAATTTGCCAAATAATGGCTGCAAAACAAACATCAAAAGCGCACTACTAAAAAGCGTGCTGACAAATAACAAAATGAGGGGTGTTGAGCGATTTTGAAATATAGGCATGAGTCACAACGAAAGCAATAGTCAATAAAAACAGCGTTTATTTAAAGACGATTGGTATTTCCCACCTGCGCCGCCGTATTCTTTCGTCCATGAACCGAAGGTTCAGGGGGGAACACTATCTTTTAATCGGGCTGCCCAAACAAAGTTGAGTATGCACACCAGAAAGGAACGCGCATTCCCAAGGGTAATATAGGTTCAGGAAACACCCAGAACACTCTCAAACGCCGCAGGAAATACCAACATAGTTTAATCGTCTTTATTCATTTTCTAAAACATTTTCTATTTTATGGCGCATATTGGATAAGCATTCATTGAGATTTTGATTTAATTTTTCGTTCTCATGTTGCAGTAACTGCAGCTCATGCGCCATATTCAAAGCCACCATGACGGCAATTCTATCATCACCGTTAATTTTGCCAGCGTTGCGAATTTTGCGCATTTTTTCGTCTAATTGTTTTGCCGATTCGAGCAGCAATTCCTGCTCATCAATATCACATGCAATTTTATATTCTTTGCTTAAAATGGTAAGTGACACCACCGAAGATTCTTTATGACTCATGAATTTTTCTCCATCGCTTTAAGTCGGGTAATCATTGCTTCTACTTGAGTTCGTGCGAGTGACGTTTTTTCGAGCAGTTTCGCTTTTTCACGCACAAGTGCATCTTGTT
This sequence comes from uncultured Pseudomonadota bacterium, assembly GCA_903953455.1. Taxonomy (GTDB): domain Bacteria; phylum Pseudomonadota; class Gammaproteobacteria; order Methylococcales; family Methylomonadaceae; genus UBA10906. Next base: position 14,871 of record CAJBJW010000129.1, read on the forward strand.
TTGTTTTTAAAGACATATTTTCTACTTTGACATGATTATATTCGCCAATAAGCACATCAATATTTTGTTCTAAGGATTTTAATTCTTCATCAGGGTAGGGTACGATTGGTTTCATTGCATCAAAGTGTAAAGTTTATTAAAAACAGGCATTTTAGTGTTTATCGCACAAAAATACGCACGAAATGGTATTCAATTTAATGAACAATGGTAGCATAGGTGTTATTTTTATTTTAGTAGTACAACATTATTATGTGGAGAAAATGAGTTACGCAACAATTGACGCCCTCTTAGGGCAATATGACGCGGATTTATCCGCCGCACAAGCGCAGGGAATGGCGAGTGGATTATTAGCCGTCAATATTAATTTCAGCGGCGCACAGTGGCTTGAAGAATTACTGCGTCATTCGCCGCCGATAAATGATGAACATAAGGCCGTATTAGACGGTTTATTTGAAGATACGCAAGATGTGCTGCTCAACGATGAGTTTGAATTCGAAATTTTGCTACCAGATGAAGATGATTCGGATTTAGTTGAACGCGTTGAAGCACTCCGTGAATGGTGCAAAGGCTTATTGCTTGGCGTTGGGTTTGCAAATACTGCTACTCAATTTTCGATACAAACACAAGAAATCCTAAAAGATGTCGCTGAAATGACGAAGCTTGATAGTGATATTGCGTTAGACGATGAAGAAGCCGAAAACGATTTTATGGAATTAACCGAGTATTTACGTGCGGCTGTGCTTGCGTTGCGTGATAATTTTACTGAGTAATAAAATGAATCAATCTGAATTTAAAAAACGTCGCAAACAGCTCATGCAACGCATTGGAATAGGTAACATTGCTTTAATAAGCAGTGCTGGAGTGCGTGTGCGCAACCGTGATGTGGACTATCCTTTCCGCCAAGACAGTGATTTTTATTATCTAACCGGTTTCAATGAGCCGGATGCACTGGCCGTTTTTATTCCTGGTCGCAGTCAAGGTGAATATATTTTGTTTTGCCGTGAATTTGACGAGAAAAAAGCACTATGGGAAGGAGCACATGCTGGACTTGAAGGAGCCATCAAACACTATGCTGCGGATGATTCGTTTCCAATTGACGACATCGATGATATTGTTTCAGGTATGCTCGAAAATAAAACAAAAGTGTTTTATCCCATGGGGCGCGATACAGATTTAGATCATAGCCTGCAAGAATGGATACGCCATATTCGCAGTCAATCACGTAGTGGAGTGATGGCCCCTGCAGAATTGGCTTCAATTGAGCCGATCGTGCATGAAATGCGTTTGTTCAAAAGCGCTGCTGAATTAAAACTTATGCGATACGCTGCACAGATAAGTGCAGAGGCGCATGTTAAAGCCATGCAGCTCTGCGTCGCAGGAAAGTATGAATATCAAGTCGAAGCGGACATTGTGCATCACTTTATGCAATCTGGTCTGCGCAACGTGGCGTACCCATCTATTGTGGCAGGTGGCAAAAATGCGTGTACACTGCACTACACAGAAAATAGTGATAAATTAAAAAATGGCGATTTACTGCTCATTGATGCTGGCGCAGAATGCGATCACTATGCCGCTGATATTACGCGCACCTTCCCCGTTTCCGGTAAATTCAGTGAACCACAAGCCTTACTCTACCAATTGGTTTTAGATGCGCAATTCGCTGCCATTGAACAAATCAAACCAAATGTACCCTGGAATGCTGCACATGACGCATCGGTTGAAGTGTTAACAAAGGGCTTGGTTAAGCTCGGTTTACTCAAAGGCACTGTGTCTAAATTAATTAAGAACGAAAAGTATAAGCAGTTTTATATGCACCGCATCGGTCACTGGCTGGGCATGGATGTTCACGACGTGGGGGATTACAAAATCCATCAAGAATGGCGACTTCTGCAAGCGGGAATGGTTCTCACTGTTGAACCAGGTCTCTATATTCCAGAAGATTGTAAAAGTGTTGATAAAAAATGGCGTGGTATTGGAATTCGCATTGAAGATGATGTCTTAGTCACAAAAAATGGTTATGAAATTCTTACGCATGAAGTTCCTAAAACCATTACAGAAATCGAAACGTTAATGGCAGAGGCGAAAAGTGGATGTTGATTTAATTATTGTCGGTGGCGGTTTAGCGGGAAATTGCCTTGCACTATCACTTCAAAATACCGGTTTGAAAATCGCTATTATCGAAGCTCAGTCACGTCAAACAATCGACGGCGCCGCGTTAGGTGATCGCGCCTTAGCCCTTGCTGCTGGAACCGTTGACGCGCTAGGCTCGCTCGATTTATGGGAAGGTATCTCACACGCAGCAACGCCTATTGAAAACATTCATGTTTCCGATCAAGGGCATTTTGGTAAAACGCATTTATCTGCTAAAAAAGAAAATGTACCCGCATTAGGTTATGTTATTGCCGCGCGTGATTTAGAAAATCACATCGCCAACCATGTTGCTAAACTCCAAAATACAACCGTATTTTATTCTACGCGTGTTGCAGGGATTATTTCAGATGAGAATGCTGTCTTTGTGAGTTTAAAATTAGAGCAGGAATCGATCAATCTACGTGCAAAACTGGTTGTAGGTGCAGATGGTGGAAATTCTTCAGTACGCCAATTATTAAATATTACGCAGCATCGCACCGATTACGGGCAATCAGCCATAGTGACGACTATTAGCACATCAAGACCGCATCAAAATGTCGCTTATGAGCGATTTACGTCATCAGGGCCTTTAGCGCTACTGCCTTTAGGAACACATCATTGTGCGGTGGTTTGGACACGCAAAAGTGACGATGCACAAGCATTAATGCAAGGCAGTGAAGCGGATTTTATCGCACAACTCCAACAGTGTTTTGGTTATCGTTTAGGTGAATTAAATTTAAGCGCACCAAGGCACGCTTTCCCATTATCGCTCATTCGTGCAGACGATATTATTGCTAATCGTGCCGTCATTATTGGTAATGCAGCGCATCAACTTCATCCTGTTGCTGGGCAAGGTTTTAATTTAGGATTACGAGACGTCACCGCGCTAGCAACCATGATTGCTATGCAAAGTGATAATGATTTTGGTGCGCCTGACTTTTTAGCAAGTTATGCAAAAAAACGTGAAAGCGATCAATCACGCACTATTCAATTCACCGATGCGTTAGTTCATGTTTTTTCTAATGAATGGCTCGCACTGGCTGCAGTTCGAAATTTAGGTTTAACGTTACTTGATACATTGCCTTTTGCGAAAAGCATTTTAGCTAAACATGCAATGGGATTACATTTGTAGTTGATTCGCTATAATTTTTATTTTTTGAGGAGTAAAACATGACAGAAATTATTTATGTATTATTAGTAGGTTATGCAGGGTATGTGATCTATACCGCAATGAGTGATGAGAGTGTAACTAAAAAATCTGAGAAACCCAGTGCAGCCGCTTTTACTGCGCCGCCACCCTTAATGCCTAATATTGAATCGAAATTACTTGTAAAACCCGAAACGATAAGTAAAGTAGAAAAAACAGATGATCAGTCATCGAAAACTACCACAGCTAAAAAAGGCTTAAAAAATCCAAAAACGGGTGAAATCACATCTAGTTATGCTAATTATCGTGTAATGAAACGTTGGATTAAAGACGCGTTAGTGTCTGAAGGTTTGCTGGACAAAATTTATAAAAATAACGAATTAACACCAGACATCGAAGCAAAAATCAAAAACGCTATTATCCAACTCGAACAAAACGAAACCTATCGCGCTTAATTAAAATGACTTTGACTTACCATTATTTATGACATTTGAAAATACCAACGTGCCACCCCGTATTCGCAGTTTTGTTAGACGCAAGGGCAGGGTGACACCGGGGCAAAGTTTTGCATTAGAAAACCACGCACCACTTTATTGTCTTGATTTTGATCAAGAGGATATAGATTTTGAAACCATTTTTGGACGAAAAGCACCACTGATCGTGGAAATCGGTTTTGGCAATGGAGACAGTTTAGCGAAAATGGCTGCTGAAAATCCCGAAATGAATTATCTTGGCATCGAAGTGCATCGCGCAGGTGTTGGGCATTTACTGATGTTGATTGAATCGCTTGAATTAACCAATATCCGAATTTATTGCCATGACGCCATTGAGATTCTTGAACAACGGCTACCAAATGCAAGTTTGGCGGGTGTGCATTTATTTTTTCCCGACCCGTGGCATAAGAAAAAACATTTTAAACGCCGCATTGTGCGAGACAGTTTTGTGGAATTATTAGCGCAAAAACTCGCGCCAGAGGGATATTTTCATGCAGCAACCGACTGGGAGAATTATGCGCAGTGGATGCTTGATATTTTAAATCGTGCGCCACAATTTCAAAATCTCAGTCCAACAAATGATTTTTGTGAGCGCCCAGATTACCGTCCACTCACAAAATTTGAACAACGCGGCATACGCCTTGGTCACGGTGTGTGGGACGTGATGTATGTTAAGCGTTCGCTAGATTGAAAATGATTTTACCTGCTTTCAGGGTGTGCGTGACACGCCCTGTGAGTGTCTCACCCCAAAAAGGCGTGTTGATACCTTCACTTCGCCAATTATCCGCATTCGCTAGCCAAGTGGCGTTAGGATCAAATATACAGATATCAGCGGGTAATCCAACAGCAAGTTTTCCAGTATTCAATCCTAAAATAGTAGCTGGTCTTTCATTCAGTAATGATAATGCATTTGGCAAATCAATCACTTTTTGTTCAACCAATCGCAATAATAAGGGTAACAGTGTTTCTAAAGTAGACATACCGGCTTTTGTTTCAGGAAATGCCGCTAATTTCGCATCTAGGTTACGGGGTTGATGATCAGAGCAAATGCTATCAATCGTGCCGTTAATGAGGCCACTACGAAGATACTCTAAATCCTGCCTATCGCGCAGTGGTGGCAAAACATGATAATGACTATCAAACGGGACAACATCATCTTGCGTTAAATGTAGCTGATGCATGGCAACATCAGCGGTTACATTCAATCCATATTTTCTCGCTTGCTGAAGTTTAATCACCGCCCGCCATGAACTTAGCTGTCCAAAATGGACACGGCACCCCGTCAATTCAACCAATTCTAAACACTGTTCAAGTGCAATCGTTTCCGCTGTATCTGGAATACTTGGTAAACCATAACGCGTTGCCATCTCGCCTTCATGTGCACACCCGCCATTGCTTAGGCTAAATTCATTCGGGCGATACATAAATAATAAATCATGGCTTGCGGCATATTCCATTGCCCGACGCAAAATCAATAAATTTTTGACCGGAAATTGCCCGTTACTGACCGCAATGCAGCCTGCTTTTTTGAGTGACAGCATCGAGCTTAATTCACTGCCGTCAAGATTTTGAGTTAATGCTCCAATAAAACGACAAGATGAATAACCAGCCTGTTTTGCTAATCCATCTAAATGTTTGACGACTTCGGGTGTGTCAATAATGGGTGAAATATCGGGTTGGACACAAAACGTGGTCACACCTGAACAGGCGGCAACGTGAGCTTCTTTTGCGATATTTGATAAACGCACACTCAAATCTACAAAACCTGCACAGACCACTTTCCCTGTTGCTTCAATTAGTTGATCTACTTCAAAATTTATTGGGCATTCATTGATGGCAATAATATGTCCATCAGCAATATAAATATCCCCAGTCCTATCTAATTTATTCGCGTAATCAACAAGGCGTCCGTTTTGGATTTTTATTTTCATGTAACTTAAAGTTTTCCGTAATAACCTTCTTTTAGTGCATCAAACAAATTGGCTGCACTGTGAATTTCACCATCGTATTCAATTTCATCATTGCCTTTAAACTCAACATTTGAGCCATCATCTAGTGTAAATTGATAGGTGGTATTTTCTAAATCGGACTCTTTAACGAGAACGCCTTGGAAAACCTCAGGATTGAATCTAAACGTGGTGCAACCTTTTAATCCTTTGTCGTAAGCGTATTCGTAAATAGATTTAAAATCTTCATACGGATAATCTGTGGGGACA
>CAJBJW010000130.1 GCA_903953455.1 uncultured Pseudomonadota bacterium
CATGGGTGCAAGCCCCTTACCTTGACGAACAATCACGCAATTCCCTTCTGTACAATCGATAATCGTCGTGGGTTGATATTCAATGACGCCTGCATCGATAATTAAATCGACTAGATCATCCATGCGCTCTTGTATTTCATAAGGCTGTGAAAGCGCCTCCTCATCTGGGGGCAAAATGAGAGTTGTCGTAAACAGCGGCTCACCTAACTCATCGAGCAATTTTTGTGCAATGCTATTTTTGGGAATACAAATACCAATCGTTTTTTTCTTAGGATGTTGCAAACGACGAGGAACTTCTTTCGTTGCTTCTAAAATAAACGTAAACGCATCAGGTGTGAGCGATTTAATTAAACGAAAAGCATCATTACCTATTTTACTAAAGCTCGACACTTGTGCTAAATCCTTACAAACGAGCGTAAAATTATGTTTTTCGTCCAATTGGCGAATACGACGAATGCGCTCTAACGCCTGCTTATTATCAACTTGACAAGCAATCGCATACGCAGAGTCCGTTGGATATACAATCACGCCACCACTACGAATAGTTTCAATCGCACGATGAATTAAACGCAGCTGTGGATTTTCGGGATGAATTTCAAGATATTGAGCCATAAAGTTTTCATTTGAATCAAAAAATAAACAATAGTGATTATAACGCATTTACCACGTACTTTTTAGATTGCGTTTTTTTACTATCCGAAATACCACGAATTTAACTCTTTCCCCCAAAGTAATGCCAACCATCCCGCGATTGCCAAATAAGGGCCAAATGGAATAGGTGCTTCACGTTTTTGTTTATTCAGCGATATTAAAGTCATTCCAATAAAAACGCCCGCCAGAGAAGAAAGTAAAATAATCAACGATAAATATTGCCATCCCAGCCATGCGCCAAGCATCGCCAATAATTTAAAATCCCCCTGCCCCATACCTTCTTTACGCGTTATCAATTTGAAAGCGTGATATACCGACCATAAAATCAAATATCCGCATGTCGCACCAATAACGCTCGCCTGACAATCAGCAAAAACACCAAATAGACTTAATAGCAATCCTAACCACAAAAACGGCAGTACCAGTATATCGGGTAATAATTGATGATCTAAATCAATAAAGCTCAATGCAATTAACACCCACGTCAAAAGCAAACCCGCTAACGCTTGCTCACCAAAACCAAAGTGCCACGCCACAATCATTGAAGTGAACGCCGTTAGTAATTCAATGGTAGGGTAGCGAGCTGAAATTTTTTCATGACAATGAAAGCAACGCCCACGCAGCCATAAATAACTTATGACAGGCATATTGTGTCTTTTTAAAACAGGCAATTGACAATGAATACAATGCGATGCGGGTAACGCTAAATTGAATATTTCACCCGCTTCTTCATCTTGGGGAAGTTTTAGAAACTCGATACATTCCTCTCGCCATTGTCGCTGCATTAAAATGGGTAATCGATAAATAACCACATTTAAAAAACTTCCTATCAGCAAACCCACAACACCCGCTAAAACTGTAAATGAATAAGGTGATGTGAAAAATGCCCAATCGCTAAATGAAATGATCAATGAATTGCTCCGCCAAGTTTGAAAACAGGTAAATACATCGCCACAATGAGTCCGCCTACTAAAATACCGACAACACTCATAATAACGGGTTCAATTAAACTACTTAAATTATCAATCAAATTAGTCACCTTCTCCTCATAAACATCGGCAATATTAGAAAGCATATTATCTAACGTACCGGATTCTTCCCCTATAGCAACCATTTGCTCAACAAAATACGGAAACAAACTGGAAACGCGCATCGATATGTGCAAACGCTGCCCTGATTCAACATCTTCTCGAATTTTCAAAATAACATGACGATAAACAAGCGTACTACACGTATCTTTTGTCAGTTTCAGCGCATCCACTAACGGAACACCTGCTGTTGATAACGTTGAGAGTGTTCGAGTAAAACGTGCGATTTCCGATTGATGAATGATATTCCCCAAAATAGGCATAGTTAATAATGTTCTATCAATCAACATGGTAACTACAGGATATGTCCGTTTAAAAAATCGTAGACCATAAAATCCGGCAACTAAAAAAAGAACCACAAACCACCAAGAATGCTGCATCCATTTAGACTGTGCAATGATTAATTTTGTAAAAGGTGGTAAATCTGCGCCAAAACTTTGGAATAAATCTTCAAATACCGGCACCACCATGACAAGCAAAACGATGGTAACAATAAACGCAATTGCCATCACGGCAACGGGATACACTAAGGCTTTTTTAATTTTCTGTTGCATCGCCTCACTTTTTTCTTTGTATGTTGCAATTTTATCAAGCAGTGATTCCAAAACTCCGGCATGTTCACCCGCTTTAATCAGATTACAAAATAAACTGTCAAAATAACTCGGATGTTTACTTAACGCATACGCCAAACTTTCGCCATTTTCCACATCAAATTTAAGCGTTAAAAGTAAAAGGCGCATACTTTTATTTTCGTGACCATGCCCGATAATATCAATTGCTTGAACAATAGGAATGCCTGCATGCAACATAGTTGCTAACTGACGCGCAAAAATCGCAATATCGGATGATGTAATCTTTTTGTTTTTTCGCCCGAAATGAACAGACGCTTTCTTTGACAGTCTATTTGCATTAATACCTTGTTTGCGTAATTTACTTCGCGCAGCGTCTAAATCAACAGCAAAAATCTCACCCGAAATCGGGTTTAAATGTTGATCTTTTCCACGCCAAACAAAAACATGTTCCTTTTGTGCCTCTTTTTTAGTCGTAGTCATGTTGTTTAATTATCTAACGTCACACGATTAAGCTCTTCAATACTCGTCACGCCCGCACGTACTTTATTAAGTCCACTTGCGCGTAAATCATCAATCTGTTCAGCCCTAGCTTGCTCGGCAAGTTCAATCGCATTGGAGCCTTGCAGAATCAACATACGCATTTTCTCACTTAATGGCATCACTTGATAAATTGCAACACGCCCTCTAAAACCATGGCTACACAATCCGCAACCCATAGCTTGAAATAAGCGTAAATGTTCACTTTCCTGCTCCGCAAATCCAGCGGCTAATAATAGACTTTTAGGGTAATAAACAGGCGCTTTGCATGCTTCGCACAAGCGACGAACTAGACGCTGCGCCACAATTAAATTTATCGCCGACACAACATTAAAAGGCGGCACCCCCATTAACATCAAACGGTTTATTGTCTGTGGCGCATCATTGGTGTGAAGGGTTGATAACACTAAATGCCCTGTTTGCGCTGCTTTAATTGCAATTTCGGCTGTTTCTAAATCTCGAATTTCCCCGACCATAATCACATCAGGATCTTGTCTTAAGAAGGTTCGCAACACAGCGGCAAAATTTAAACCTATTTTAGGATTGATATTGACTTGATTAATGCCTTCAATAGTAATTTCAACAGGATCTTCTACAGTTGAAATATTACGCTCTTGCGTATTGAGTTTATCTAAACCAGAGTAAAGTGTTACTGTTTTACCACTCCCTGTTGGACCTGTGACCAAAATCATGCCATAGGGTTTTTCAATAGCCTCTAAAAACAACGATTGCTGTAAAGGTTCAAAACCCAATTTTTCAATATTCCACTGTCCATTAGCAGAATCTAAAACGCGTAACACGACTTTTTCACCAAATAATGTAGGACAGGTATTAACTCGAAAATCTATCGAACGATTTTTTTCAATAAAAATAGCAATACGCCCGTCTTGCGGTAAGCGCCGCTCAGCAATATCCATTTTAGACATGACTTTAATACGAGAAATTAACTGATTTACCATTTTCAGCGGTGGCGAAATGACAGGCGTTAAAACACCATCAATACGGTAACGAATACGACACATTTTTTCATAACATTCCACATGAATATCCGAAACACCTTGTTTTATGGCATCTAATAAAAGTTTATTCACAAAGCGAACAATAGGCGCATCATCCACATTATTATTCGCAAGTACATTATTTTCTTCATCATTTAACAGCGTTACATTATCATTTTGATTTGAATCAAAAAAATCACCAAGCGATCCGATTTTGTTTTCAATTCGCGCATGAATAAGATGATTTAATTTATCCGATTCGACTAAAATAAGCTCTGGATTTAAACGACTACTAAATCGTATTTCTTCAAAACCTTGAAAATCAAACGGGTCTGAAATTGCTATAAACAGGGTGTTACCACGAACTTTTACAGGAAAAATACGATATTTTTGAATTAATGAATCTTCAAGAAAATCACTAAGCAAGCTTTCAAATAACAGCGAATCTAGATCAAATAAAGGCAATCCAAACGCAACTGAAATTTTTGAAGCCATAATAATCGACGGAACAATATTTTTAACCACTAAATAATCGACAAATGAACTATTTGCATTCTGTGCATCACGATAATAATCAGCGGCACTTTGCATAGTTAGATACTGAGATTGAATGAGATCGTCAATTAGATGGTTAAATTGCAAATCAGAGGTTAACGTCATAAAGTACACATTCAAAAACGAAAAAGTAGGCAAAAAAGTATTATGATTTTATCATCAATTACTACACCGCGTTGCACAAGGCATTAAAATGACACTTATGAATATTTCAAATTATCTTGCTTGCCCAGAATGTGATTTATTACTGCGGAAAGTCATTTTTCAGAAAGGCGAAACAGCGCATTGTCCACGTTGCCAATATTTGCTACGCCGCCCCAAAAACGAAAGTATTTTGCATACATTTGTTTTGTCGTTAACTGGACTTTTCCTCTTGGTCCCTGCAAATATTTTACCTATTATGAGCATCAAGGTTCTCGGCAATACGCAAGCTGGCACTTTATGGGGTGGCGTTGTCACACTTTTTAATGAAGGTATGTGGGGCGTTGCAATAGTGGTGTTTTTAGCCAGTATGCTTTTTCCTATTTTAAGCATTCTTTTATCATTAATTATTAGTGCTCACTTATATTTCAATCACTACAATCCCCTTTTAAGCCTGAGCTTGCGGGTACTAAATCACATTGAAGAATGGGCCATGCTGGAAGTGTATTTAATAGGAATTATTGTCGCCAGCGTCAAACTGTCTTCTATGTCAGAATTAAAATTTGGTTTAGGTTTAAACGCATTTGTGTTACTGCTTATCGTTTCAATCATGTTATCAAGCAATTTTGATAGCGCATTATTTTGGCAAAAAATTGATCAACTACAATCTAAAAAACGACCACTCACACATCCTAATGATTAAAAAAACAGCACTATCACAAGGTATTATTCGCTGCCATGACTGTGGCCAATTAGCGCTTAGAAACGATGAATTCGGTTCGTGTTCACGCTGCGGAAAGCAATTACATGCGCGTTTGCCACAAAGCTCTCAGCGCACACTTGCCCTGCTGCTAAGTAGCTATGCACTATATATCCCAGCCAATGTATTCCCTATCATGACATACACGCGTTTTGGCGTGGGTGAACCGCATAATATTATCGGCGGTATTATCTCTCTTATTCATGGCGATATGCTGCCCATTGCCTTATTGGTTCTTGTAGCCAGTATTTTAGTGCCATTAATGAAATTATTAGGACTTAGCTTACTGCTACTTTGTGTTCACTATCGCTGGCAAGTGAAAGCTCAGCATTGGACAAAAACCTATCGAATTATTGCCTTCGTTGGCAGATGGTCGATGCTGGATATTTTTATGATTTCTATTTTGGTATCCGTAGTCAATTTAGGCGGTGTTGCACAAGTCATTGCTGGAACCGCCTCAACTGCGTTTGCCGCAGTTGTCGTATTGACCATGTTTGCTGCAAAAAGTTTTGATCCACGTTTAATTTGGGACGTGCAAGAATAACTGCATCCACAAAAATTTCAATCGACATTCTTGTGGATGCACTTGTATTATTTTTCAGTTAACGCTTCTGATACACGTTGAAGAGGTCTTAAAATGTATTCTAATACCGTTTTATGACCGGTACGAATATCAATTGTATTCACCATACCCGGCATAATGGGCATGCTTTTCCCTTGATAGACAATTTCACCCTTTTCAAGTTTCACGATAACGCGATAATGTCCTTCTTCTAACGC
>CAJBJW010000131.1 GCA_903953455.1 uncultured Pseudomonadota bacterium
AATTAATGCACGAGTCATTTTGGGACGAAGGGCTGGAATTAAACCCACAATATCTTGATAGCTCAATTGGCTTTCGCCATGAGCAATGCTCGAAGCACCTATAGCAGAACCATCAGAGGTTAATAAACGCAAATCTTTGGCTGGTTGATCAATGACTCTCACCCAACCATATAAACTCTCTTGGGCAAAATGAACTTGGAATTTATCGTTTGGACGCATTTGCCCGGCTCTCACAACACTAGGCAGCAAACCCAAACCAATTACTACAAGTACTATACTTGGCCACACGACACTCGCTGCCTGAATATATTTACGCTCCACAATACCTATTGCTATAGCCAGTACAAAAAGCAGTACACTTGCTCCAATTAAAATTTCTCTCGATCCAATTAATGGAAATAAATATAACCCTAACGTCAACGTGCCAATAACACTTCCAAGTGTACTAACGGCATAAATTGTCCCTGAAGCGTTTCCGATTTTATCCAATGCTGTAGTAGATAGTTTTATAGCAAAAGGCCCAACCATTCCTAGCATCATTAAACTAGGCAAAAATAAAATGAAAGCGCTCACAAACGCACCACTTCGCAATCCAAGGGAATCTGTTGCTAATAATACAGGGCGAGTTAACCAAGGAATAAACAGCGTGAATAAGGCAGCAACCGCGATAATTAAAGAAAGCCCAGTACGTTTAGCTGAGTCAGACCATCTTCCCCCGATAAAATACCCTAATGCTAAAGCAATCATCGTAACTGAAATCAGCGATGACCAAACATATAAACTTGTGCCATAAAAAGGGGCAATTAATCGTGTACCAAGTAACTCGATAACCATAACAACAGAGCCACTGATAAATACAGTCATAAATAAAGCAATTTTTATAATGGGGGAAATGGGGTGCTGCAGGGAAATGGTATTATTTGTCATGGTGTTTTTCATCATGCGTAGTTTTAGGTAATTGATAAAGTGGAATTAAAGCCATTCGCGCATCAATTTGAGCGGATAAGGCCAAATAGGCGTCACTTTTTGTCGATTCAAATGTTTGTTTAAAAACATCTTCGCTCATGTGCTCGGGTAAATCACGGGGATCGGGCATAAAATCACGATAATCTTTGATTTGCGACACTAATTGCGCAAGACGATACGCATTTTCTGGTGACGAAACGGCAATTTCACCAAAACGACTCCCCACCTTATCAGCCGCTAAGTCTACAAAACTAAAGCCACTGCCACCCGTTTTAGAATCGCGCAACTCTTTGACTTCACCTAATGCTTTAGCGACTTGACTATTTGTTGACGCTGTTAATGTGGCGGCACCCATAAAGTGCTGAGCTAAATCAGGGCGTTTGTATAAAAATGCAGGAAAAATTGGCGGGCTTTCAGCATTAACGTAATCATTAATCGCTAAAATAGCGCTACGATTTTCTTCAATCGCCGTTTCAATCGTTGCACTTTCGTGAACTAATGCAAAAACCGGTTTCAATAAATCAGCCAATGATAAACGCCATTTTGGATCATGTTTCGATATAATCTCGACTATTTTTTGTTGATAAACAAGGCGACTTTGCTCGTTAAATTCATGATTAGGCAGTGCCGAATCATAAAATATAGTCAAATGTTGATCAGCAATTTCAACACGTTCAATAGGTTTTGTGGCGAGAATAAAATAATCATTGAGAAAAGAATATCGAATCAAAGTATGAATGACTTTATCTGCAACATTTGCTGGCAAAAGTAACTCACCGATTTTAAATTTGAGAATACGTGGTAGTGGCTCGCTTATTTCATTTCCTAATCGAAAACTCATATTAAAATACAATGGCCACGACTTTGTAGGTAGTACAACTGAAACTTTGCAACGCACTTTATGATTCACTAGTTCAACATGAATAGTACTTTGCAAATATTGACCAAGCAAATAATTCCCAGCTAAATTTAAATCGGTTTGTGTGAGCGTAATTCTGGCAAGTTCAGCTGGCTTTATTTTGGTTCCTTCATACAAAATTTTACGTGCTTGGGTGATATGCTCTTGTGTCAATTTTGTGGGTGTGGGTTGATTTGTTTGAAAACTCAAACCACACGCCAAAATCAATAAACACAATAACAAGACACTCGCAATAAAAATTGACAAAAAGTACAGCAATCGATAAACGCTAACTCGCCACATGTATTATTTGATAGTGAGTTGCAAACCAACCGCTTTTAAATGAAAAGCTTCATGCAATAAATCTGCATGCGTAAGTGGTGATCCATCTAACCAACCTTCAGGAAAACGCAATTTTATACCTAATTTGTTAAACGATAATTTAAATCTGGGTATGTCATAATCTTGTCTACTTCGTTGAAGAAGTACTGCAAGCCGCAGAAGAATCGCTAATTTTTGTGCATCTTCATTCCAAGGCGCTGGTAAATCGGCAAAAATTTTAACCGGAAATTTCCGGCGATGCGCTCTCACAATACTTGCAAGCACCACTTGATCTTGCCTAGAAAATCCAGCGAAGTCACCATTTTCAATCACATACGCACTGTGCTTATGATATTGATTATGTGCAATGTCGTGACCGAGTTCATGTAAATCAGCGGCCCAATGCAAAAAATGTTGGGCCTCTTCAAAATCAGCGTGTAAATAATCTACGGGTAGCTGTTCAAACAAATAATCTAATGTTGATTTAATTCGTAGCGCATGTGAAAAATCAACATGATAACGCTGCGCAATGCTTCGCACGGTAGCAGACCTAATATCATGATCATAAATACGCCCAACTAAATCATGAATTAAACCTTCACGTAGTGCACCGTCTGAAACCGTCATTTGCGTAATTTTTAAACTTTTAAATGCAGCATAAACAATCGCAACACCACCGACAAAAACGGGTAAACGCTCAGAATCCAGTTCGGGTAAATTCAAATTATCAATGTGCGAACAGGTTCCAATATGTGCCACTAATTGCTCTAAACCCGCCAACGTAATTCCGTTATTACTCCAATTTTTGGCCATTAATACTTTATCAATAGCACGTAGACTTCCCGATGCCCCAATCGCTTCATCCCAATTTTTGCTTTGAAATTTCTGCTCAAACGGTTCTAATCGACATTGAGCAAGTAATACAGCTTGATCAAATAATGCTTTGGATAATTTTCCATTTTCAAAAAAAGCATTACTTACCGATACACATCCCATCGGCAAACTTTCTTTATCACGCGGATCATCACCTAAACCAATAATGAATTCCGTGCTGCCACCACCAATATCCATAACAAGACGATATTTCTGTTGACCACTTAAACTATTAGCGACACCTTGATAAATCAATCGTGCTTCTTCAATTCCTGAAATAATATGAATGGGATGATTTAGCGCAATTTCAGCTTTTTCTAAAAATTGCGTGGCATTTTTTGCTGTACGTAGCGTACTGGTTCCAACAATACGCACACTTTCCGGTGGAAAATGTCGAATACGCTGTCCAAATCGCTCAAGACAGGCTAATGCTCGAGATTGCGTTGTTTCATCAAGGTAATTTTTTTGATCGAGTCCCGAAGCCAATCGAACCATTTCTTTCAAACGATCAACCGTTTGCAATTTACCCTTATCTAAACTGCAAACAATCATGTGAAAACTATTTGACCCTAAGTCAACTGCAGCAACAAAACTAGGTGGTTCTTTATTCACAATACTGTCCTAATGGTTTGACACTTTAGCATTATTTGTCTATCCACAAATTATCAATTAAACGGGTTTTTCCGAGCTTTGCAGCAACTAAAATAATTAAATTTTTATCATTTCTGCTCGCAAGCATTAAGTCATCTCGACGTGCCACACTAAAATAATCCACCACAAAACCATATTCTGTAAGGATTGCAATTGACTGTTCTTGAATTTGCGTAAATGAAGTCGATGTATTGATTATCTGATTGCGCGCAATTTGAAGTATTTTATAAATCTGTGGTGCAACATCTCTTTCTTGAGGCGTCAAATAACCATTTCGCGAACTCATCGCTAAACCATCAATTTCACGAACAGTCGGAACACCAACAATATCAACAGGTAAATTCAAGTCACGCACTAAAGTTTGAATCACCAAAAATTGTTGAAAGTCTTTTAAACCAAATAAAGCGCAATCGGGTGTAACAATATTGAATAATTTACACACCACCGTCGCCACACCTGAAAAATGACCACTTCGTGATGCGCCACAGAAATAATCAGATATTCCGGCAATATGAATACTTGTCTTTGCCTCTGAAGAATAAAGTGTTTCCACACTTGGCAAAAAAACGGCATCACAGTCTTCATCGGCAAGTTTTAAACAATCTTGTGTTTCTGTTCGCGGATAATTGGAGAAATCTTCATTCACACCGAATTGCGTAGGATTGACAAAAATACTGACAATCACTTTATCTGCACATCGCTTTGCCTCTCGAACCAAGGTCAAATGTCCTTCATGCAAATTCCCCATGGTTGCAACAAATGCAATACGCTCGCCCCCTCTCCGCCAAATATCGACACACTGACGAACTTCTGAAATGGTCTGTAAATTTTTCATTGAATAATCTATCAATCGCAAATCTAAAAACTATGCGCGCTAGTTGGAAAGTCGCCTTGTTTTACAGCGTTATAATAAATCTTAAACGCACCTTCAATTGAATTCGTCTCACTGAGAAAATCCTTAGAAAAACTTGGTCGTTTTCCAGTACTGATTCCAAGCATATCGTAAACCACTAAAACCTGCCCGTCACAATCTGCGCCAGCACCTATCCCAATAACCGGAATATGCAACTGTTCGCTAATTTTTCGCGCCAACTTAGCCGGCACACATTCTAAAATAAGTAAACTGACACCTGCTTCTTGTAGAGCAAGTGCATCATTGATTAATTTATTGGCACTGTCGCAAGCTTTGCCTTGTACTTTATAACCACCAATCTGATGAATAAATTGTGGTAATAAACCTAAATGCCCACACACGGCAATACCTTGTTTAACTAAAAATGCCACAATATCAATTCTTGCACCTTCAAATTTAACTAATTGTGCACCACCTAATTGAATCAATTGCGCAGCTGATTGCGCAGCTAACTCGGGCGTGCTGTATGTCATAAAAGGGAGATCTGCAATAACAAGTGCACGCTGACAACTACGCATCACGCAACGTGTGTGATAAATAATGTCATCAAGTGTGACCGGCAATGTCGTTGCGTGTCCCTGCACGACCATACCGAGTGAATCACCTACTAAAATCACCTCAATTCCCGTTGCATCAATTAACGCAGAAAAACTGGCATCGTACGCGGTTAAACAAGTGATTTTTTCACCGCGCTGCTTCATTTCAAGCAAATGTAAATGCGTTAACGGTTTATTCGCTAACGACGAAGAATAACTCGTATTCACTAGGCAATACGCTCCACACCATTCAAAGGACAAGCATTAACCATGTCTATTAATTTTTGATTATCAATTACCAAATTCGGTGCAATTTCAAATAAGGGATAAAGTACAAAAGCACGCTCTTTTATACCAATATGCGGCACGGTTAATTCGGCCAAACGGATTTGCTGATCACCATAAAGCAAGATATCAATATCCAGTGTGCGCGCTCCCCACCGTTGTGAACGCACTCGACCTTGTTCATTTTCAATCTGCTGCATTGCAGATAAGAGCGCTAGTGCTTCTAACGTTGTATGAATCCCCATCACAGCATTAACGTAATCTGGTTGATCTTGCGGTCCCATTGGTGGACTGCGATATAAACTTGAAAACGAAATTTCTTCAATCGCATCCATTTCCTTAATTGCATTTCGAGCAGATTGAAGCTGCAAAATAGGCGTTTGTAAGTTGGAGCCCAGTCCAAGATAAGCGACTACTTTAGTCATGAGTATCTAATGAAATAGTAACAGCAGCGCTTTTCGTTTTTTTACGGTACGTTCTTTTTCGTTTAGGATTAACGGCTTTATCATTCGCCTGAGGTTGCGTCATTTTGCGTTGCGTATTTTCATTTTCTTCTTGATAGGTTTCCCACCACTGCGCAACCTCAAGTGATACATCACCCGTTTGCGCTCGCAACACTAAAAAATCATATGCTGCACGAAATCGTGGATGCGTGATTAATCGACTAGGTTTTGCGCCTACGCGTGCATTGAATTTAGGTTGAAGATTCCATACTTCACGAATAGCCATAGTTAAATGACGTGGAATCGCAATCCTTCTCACTTGTTGCGTCAGTGTTTCACTTGCCGCATCATAATAAGCATTAGATTCAGGGAACCCTTTCGCTATTTTTTCTTTCGCTCTGCGAAGCATAGGCTCCCATAGTAAAGCGGCAATCAAAAAATATAATGTAACTGGTTTATTATCGGCAATACGTTGATCTGAATTTTCTAAAGCTTTGATCACCATCATTTTCGGAAAATCAGCTTCCTCATACATTAAGCTTTTATCGGTTGCTGGAAACAATACTGAAAACAGACCATATTGCCTTAATAATTCGAAAGTTTGTACACCATAGCCGGTCAAAAATAATTTAGATATTTCATCATAAAGCCTCGCAGGAGGAATACCCGCAAGTAAATGCGCGTTAGGTGCAATGGCTTCTTCGCAATCATGGTGCAATCGAAACGCCAATTTCACGGCAAAACGTACCGCACGAAGCATCCGAACAGGATCTTCTCGAAAACGCTCCCCAGCGTCACCAATTAATCGGACTAACCCAGCCTTATGGTCTTCCATACCACCAACATAATCAATAATCGAGAAATCACGAATATTGTAATATAACGCATTGATCGTAAAATCCCGACGCCACACATCTTCTTCAATTGTGCCGTAAATATTATCTTGTAGCAATCGGCCGTCTTTATTTAATCGTGGCGTTTGGGTTTTATCATCACTAATAGCTTTTCGAAATGTCGCCACTTCAATGACATCACGACCATAGCAAACATGTGCTAAACGAAAACGTTTTCCAATTAAACGACAATTAGAGAAGATACGCGCAATTTGCTCAGGTTCTGCATTAGTCACCACATCAAAGTCTTTAGGTTCACGCCCAAGCAATAAGTCGCGCACACAACCACCGACAAGATACGAATCAAAGCCTTCTTTGCGCAAACGATATAAAACTTTTAATGCATTTTCATTAACTTGCTGACGTGACACGCAATGATCTGGACGCGCAATAACCACTGCACCAGTATGCTTTATATCAATGACATCAAAGACTTCTGACTCAGTGTTATCCAAACTTAAAATATTTTTTAGGAAGGTTAAAATGGCATTCACACTCAATTGGTTTTATTCACAATGTTGACTATATCATTGCAATTCACGCACGGTTAATCAACACTTCTTTTCTTTTACATTGCCCTTTTGAATAGGGTAAAATCATCACACTGATTTTAGCAAGTAATTCTCAATGTATGATTACTTTTCTTAAATCACTGTTTTCTACTTCTTTACATACGCAAGTATGTGTATTCAGAAATTGGAGTTTGTTATGTTTAAAAATATTATTACCAGCTTAATTGACCAACCCATTTTAACCAGTTTTTTTGTTAGCGACTTGTTAGTTTTATTATTCCACCGTCCACCAATAATTGCATCATTAGTCATGTTTGGCGCATTGCTTGCAATGACGATGTATTTTGGCCAAAAATTGGCTTTATTCAAACTATAATATTTGCCAATGATATATTTTACTCATTTATGATGTCACCACCGAATTTATTACGGCGTTTGGCGGCTATTATTTATGATTTATTACTTCTCATCAGCGTACTTTTTGTCGCCACCGCGTTAATTTTACCTTTCAACGCGGGGCAGGCAATTAGCGACTCACAAATGGGTTTTTATTGGTTTTATTTACTAACTATAAGTTTTATTTTCTATGGTTGGTTTTGGACACATGGCGGCCAGACATTAGGTTTACGTGCTTGGAACATGCAAGTATTGACCATTAAAGGTGAACATATTACATGGTTCCATGCTTTCCTACGTTTTAGTATTGCAATATTCTCTTGGAGCGCCTTGGGTCTTGGTTTTTTTTGGTCTCTTATGGATGTCGATAAGCGATGCTGGCATGATAAATTATCTAAAACCGCACTGTTTCATCAACCCAAAAAATAATTAATCATCATATTCATCGTCGTCTTCGAAATCGTCTTCATCTTCATCAAAATCGCCATCCACTTCGTTATTGTCAGTCAGTAACGTGTGCTCCTCCAAATCATCCAATTCGTCATCTTCAAAAAGTGTTTTTAAATAACGATAAAGTAATTTCGGTGATTTGGCTGGTTTATTCGCTACAATTTCTTTTTGCGCGTTACGCACCAGTTGCCGCAAATGCTGACGATCTGCATGCGGTTTTTCATTCAACAAATCCGTTAATGCGTCATCATGATGCTCACCAAGTAGTCGCTCACGCCAACTTTCCACAATATGATGTTCACGCACAGCGTGACTGCTTTTATTTGTAAACTTAGCGACTTTTTCTAAAATAGGATCTATATTGTCCATTTTATAAAATTGCTGTGCGATAAATTTTAACTGACGTTTACGTGCCGCTTTATGAGGCATTTTGATAATTTCACGAATCGAATTTTCCAGCTTTTCAGGCAGAGCTAATGCTGTAATTTGCATGGACGGCAGTGAAGCAATTTCTTCGCCTAAAGCGAGAAATACGGCTATTTCTTTTTTAATTTGCGTCTTATTTGGTCGCACTGCGTAATAAACGATATTCCCTTCATCGTCATATTCGTAGTCCTCTTCATCTTGATCGGTATTATTTCGAATTATATATTCAGTCATTTTTAAAGGGTAAAAGTTCAACAGAAAAGGTGAAAAATCCAAAGATTTTTCACCTGGTTTTTAATTAATTTCGCACATCAAATTCAATTTTCCAGCGGCCACTATCAACGTTTGACATCGCTTGCAATTCCAATGTGCCTACTTCCGTCACAGCAGAACCTAAATGCACGGGAATGATTTCTCCAGCACGACGACCTTCAGTATCGAGTACCACTTCAATTTCATTGAGCTCAGATAATTCATCGTCTTGCCAATAATCTAAGCGTGTACCAACGATATCTTCTCTGCGCGTTGTCGATGCAAAAAATTTAAACCTTACCTGCTCACCAATGACTAAGCCAAACTCTTCATCAGGTAATTCGACCTGCGACCCTTCTTCCATCCCAAAAGGCGCAATACACAAAGCTTGTATTTCAGGCGGCATCCCTGGGACTGCAGGCATTGCGCTCTCAATACCAACGTAATAAGAAGCGGCCGTTCCGCCTTTAATGCGCACACCCTTTCCTTTACGCACAAACCCATAATACGCCGCACCACGCGCCACCGCTAAATCTAAATCCACACCAGCAAGCAATCGCGCTTCTGGTGCATTTTCAACACGTAGCCAATTATTTAATACATCCATCAATCGCTCAGTCAATGCCTGTGCTTTAAATACACCACCATTGAATAGTACCGCAGTAGGATGCAAAAATGTTGCATTTTCAGGTAAGTTAATTGATTCAAACTCATCTACTGCATTTTGCTGTTTTGCTAAAAATGCAGCAAGATGACGCGTAATACCAGCGTCTTGCGCGTAAGGCAGGCCTGTTGTGCGAAGACCAGTTCGTGTTTGGGCAACAGGGCGCTCACTCACCGCAACTTGTGGCAAGAAGCCATCAATTAACACCCGTCTTACTTCATCGATTGTTAATTCACTACGCAAAACGCCATCGATAAGCGATGATCCTCGACTTGGCACAACAATCGGCACACTTGTCATATGACTAGAAAATAGTTTCTCTTTTGCATCACGGCACCCATGCGTTAAAGCTTGTACTTGCCATGGTTCTAACCGTTTACCCTCTTTTTCAATTTTAGCTTTCACGGTATAGGCAAGTGCTAAATCCATATTATCGCCGCCAAGCAAAATATGATTTCCAACCGCAATTCGCGTCAAATCGAGCACGCCGTCTTTTTCAGTCACAGCAATTAAAGATAAATCTGTTGTCCCACCACCAACGTCAATAACAAGAATAATATCGCCCGTTTTGGCTTGTTTGCGCCATTCTCCGTGAGTTTTATCAATCCAACTATAAAGCGCTGCTTGTGGTTCTTCGAGCAAAATAGCTTGTCCTAATCCAACTGAACGCGCTGCTTCAACAGTTAATTCACGCGCAGCGGGATCAAATGACGCTGGGACCGTAATCACCACATCCTGATCACCTAATGGCGCATTAGGATGGAGACGAAACCATGCAGCACTCATGTGTTCTAAATAGGCTTGCGTCGCTTGGAAAGGCGATACACGCGCAACATCTTCTGGTGCATCAGGAGGTAAAATAGGCGATTTACAATCCACCCCTGCATGACACAACCAACTTTTTGCACTCGACACTAAACGAATAGGCGTTTTACTACCTAAATTTCGCGCAATTTCTCCCACGATATACGCTGGCTTTGCATTCCACGGCAGAACAATCGAATTTTCTGGCAATTCTGCACTGTGTGCTTGATATAAAAATGAAGGTAATTGTAATTTTTCTTCAATGACGCTCGGTGAGGTTAATTGAGATATGCCCATCACTTGCTGCATGAAATCATCGCCACCTTCAGTAATATCCGCATAAGACATAACACAATGTGTCGTACCTAAATCAATACCTACAACATATTTTCTGCCCACTGAATGATCAATAACACTTGTTGACAAGTCATTTGGTTTTGATTCAATCGCAGACTTTGACGACGCCAAAACAGTGTCTGATTTCACAGGCGCTTTATCGGAAACACTCCCCTCATTTTTTACTGGCAAACTCTCTGCAACTTGTTGCTTAATCGGCTCGGTAGAACTTGCACTTTCTTTATTAGGCGATGTTTCCACCGCCTTTTTTTTCATTTGCTCAAAAAAACTCATAGTTCAACCTCAGCAGGCGCAATGATATTCACATTGTAGCCTTGAACTGTACTAGGTAAACGAACATCCGTAATTTGCCAGCCTTTATGAATAACAGTACCTGTAAATGGAGGATTACCTACAATATTACCCGTCACGCGCACTTTAGCAGCGTCATATCCATCAGATAACACAATTTTGTCGCCTTCATTTTCTCTACAAATAGACGCAAAGCTGAAATGTTCATCAAGCACTTTGTTGCAGCCTTCATGAATAACACGTGCAACCATCCCCACGTCTTCGTCACTATGCTCTGTCATATCTTCTTTAATAAAGTCAATAAAACGGGCATCGTT
This sequence comes from uncultured Pseudomonadota bacterium, assembly GCA_903953455.1. Classification (GTDB taxonomy): domain Bacteria; phylum Pseudomonadota; class Gammaproteobacteria; order Methylococcales; family Methylomonadaceae; genus UBA10906. The sequence goes on from CAJBJW010000131.1 coordinate 11,249, forward strand.
TTGTAACAAATAGAGTAATTGCAAAGCAGCGTCTGGACTAGCCTCTTTTAACACAATTGGCGCTGGCGCAGGCGCTTGAACGATTTTTTCAACAATTTTTTCAACTTCAACAATTCGGTCAACAGGCACTTCCACTGTTTTTTCAACAATTTGCACAACTGGCTCAGCATGTACCACTTTTTCAACAATTTGAACCGCTGGCGCTGCCACTTCATTGCGACGCAATAAACTCGCCACCATCATAAACATGACAACAATTAATAATCCCGCCAAAACAGCGACTGTACCCGCTAAACAAACATGCCATAAATCGAATGTGGTTGGTTTGATTGTTAAATCAATTGCATAAGTTGATATATCCATTTGTGTAGACCTCATTATTTATTGTTTTTAATTATTATTTTGTCGTTGAGCGCGCTGCTTCATTAAACATCATATCTTGGAGAACAAGACGCGTTGTTTGCAAACGCATTTGCTTTAAGTGCCTATCGGCAATTATTTCAGGTACTTTTTCGGTAATGTAGACATCACGCATTTTCGCTAAAACTGATTCACACTGTTTAACGATAGCTTCGGTAGCTTTGCGACTTTCTTGTGTTTGATAAGGTGCTTTTTGCATTTCATCAGCAACACATTTTTTGTAAACGTATTTCGATTCTTGAATCTTTTTAATCGTCGCATCACTAATTGTTGAATTTTCCCAATCATCATTTGTACTTGGCTCGGCAAATAAAGTGACTGAAAAGAGCATTAAAGGTAATAAAAATAGTTTTTTCATAGCATTCCTGCAAGAGTGAAACAAAGTAGCATTCTAATTTTACGCGAACTAGCGAAAAATAAATAACATTTATCTAACTAGATAAGATTTGGCTTGTTAAGGTAAGATACACATTGTTTTTACTTTTATCCTATCTTGTTAATGTTATGACACACTCTTTTATCTCTAGCAAACCTATTCCCGTTAACGAACGTTTAATTATGGCACTTGATTTGCCAAGCATTGAGGAGGCACAAGCACTTGTTATTGCACTTGGCGACAGCGTTGTTTTTTATAAAGTAGGCATGGAAATTTTCATGTGCGGTGACTACTTTGGCTTTATTGAATGGCTCAAACAACAGGGTAAAAAAGTCTTTGTAGATTTAAAATTTTTTGATGTTCCTGCCACCGTGGGCCGTGCAATTGCTGCCCTTAGCCATAAAGGCGTGGATTTAGCCACTATTCACGGCAATGATGCCATTATGGAAGCCGCTGCTGCGAACAAAGGGGATTTAAAAGTACTTGCCGTCACAGCGCTCACCAGTTTAGATCGTGGTGACCTAAACGACCTAGGATTTGATTGCGATGTACGCGACTTGGTTTTATCCCGAGCTAAAAGAGCACTAGCCATTGGCTGTGACGGCATTGTTTCTTCAGGGCTTGAGGTACAAATGTTGCGTGAAGCATTAGATCATAAATTACTCGTTATCACGCCAGGTGTTCGTCCTGTAGATAACCGCGAGGAAGACGATCAAAAACGCGTCGTCAGCGTTGAAAGCGCATTCCAAAATGGGGCTGATTATATTGTAGTGGGTCGCCCCATTCGTGATGCACAAGATCCAAGAGCGATGGCGCAAACTATTCAATCTCAAATTGCTCAGCAATTTTTAGCGCACTAAAGTCTATTTATGTTATTTGACCCTAATTTTACTTCATCGTTTTTCGTTGCGCTGCTCATGGGCCTATTTAGCAGCTTACACTGCATTGGAATGTGTGGCTCGATTATCGGTTCATTGACATTTAGTTTAAGCCCTGAAATTCGGCAAGATAAAAAGCGTCTATTTCCTTTTATATTAAGCTATAACGCGGGACGCATCAGCAGTTACGCGATTGCAGGTGCAACGGTTGGTTTGATTGAAGTTCTCTTCTCACTCCCCCTAGGACAAGCGCACGGGCACCGACTTTTGCAAATTATTTCAGCACTCATTATGACGGGCGCAGGTTTATACATTGCTGGTTGGTTTCCGCGTTTTGCGTATGTTGAAAAACTAGGCCTGCATTTCTGGAAACGCATTGAGCCATTTGGCCGAAAATTAATTCCCGTCAAAAATTGTAAACATGCGTATTTATTTGGGATGGTTTGGGGATGGTTGCCTTGTGGCCTTGTGTATGCCGCGCTCGCACTCACTGCAGCAACAGGCAGTATTCTTCAAGGCGCACTTACAATGATAGCATTTGGATTAGGTACATTACCTGCTGTTATGGGTGTTGGCGTTATGATCAGCGTACTCACCCAACTTGCGGCGATGCGTCAATTCAAGCGAGTCGTAGGTATTATTATGATTACACTTGCCTTTTTTGCAGCATTCCCTTCACTTAATCCCATGGCTATCACTAATTTACATTCGATGCACCAATAGAAAGGCGATTTTTCGACATGAGTCATTTTTCAACGATTATTGGACACTCACCTGAATTAGAAGCGCTAATTCGTAGCGCAGAAATTGTCGCGGCAACTGATGTCACCGTTTTACTCAAAGGTGAGACAGGAACAGGTAAAGAAGTCTTTGCTCATGCAATTAAAAATGCAAGTAAACGTGCGGAAAAAGTTTTTTTAAAACTCAACTGCGCAGCGCTACCAGAAAGCCTAATCGAGTCAGAGTTATTTGGACATAAAAAAGGTTCTTTTACTGGCGCAACCCATAATACGCAAGGTTTATTTAAAGCCGCAGATGGCGGAACACTTTTTTTAGACGAAATCAATTCACTCCCCCTTGCTATTCAAGCGAAACTGCTTCGTTTTTTAGACTCGGGTGAATATTTAGCGATTGGTGATGTCCATATCCATAAAGTCGATGTGCGCATTATTGCTGCGACAAACTCGGATTTAACGACGCAAATTAAAAATGGTGAATTTCGAGCCGATTTATATTATCGCCTCAATGTGGTGCCATTAGAATTACCTTCACTCGCAACTCGCAATCATGACATTGAATTGCTCTCCACACACTTTTTTAAATTATTTGAAAAAGATCATGATATTAAATCACCCAAATTGAGCAAAGCCAGTCTTAAAGTGCTAAAACAATATCATTGGCCAGGAAACATCCGTGAATTGCGTAATTTGTGCGAGCGCTTAAGTATTTTATACGCAGAAAAAACGATTGAGCCTGAAAATTTACCTAACGAATTTCGCAGCAATATACCTGAGGTGGAGTCACAAGATTTTACGCTACCTAGTTCTGGAGTGA
>CAJBJW010000132.1 GCA_903953455.1 uncultured Pseudomonadota bacterium
ATAATGTCATTAACTGTCAATTGATTCTCTTATCGGTGTTCAATAAAACACCATATTTTGACACGCACCTCACTTCAAAGGCAATTTTTAAGGCAAGAATAAAGACTGCTTTCAGCAATTTTGATGAGGTTTTAACGGAACAATTTATCAATAGTTTTCATTTTCTTTATTTTTTAACCAATAATTACCTAGTCCCTCCCGCTTTTAAAGAATTATTGAATGATTTGAATACAGTTCTTGAGGTACTTCGTGAGAGCGGTGAATCATTCATTAGTCCTATTCGCACAGCATTAATTGATGAGGAGCGCACATTTCCCAAGCGCTCGTTAATGAGTATTAAACCTTTAGTTGATATTAAATTATGGGAAGTTGCTGAAAAAGAACGTGAAGCCCGAGGACGCTTGGCTGAGGCAACATTATTGGTTGATGAAGACGCATTGCCCCCTATGTCGGATAAGCCGCGAAAGAAGAAAAAAAAGAGCCCGACCATTGTGACTTCTGGGCAACCAGATACTTCCAACGCCTCTTCTGTGGCACCAGCGCTTCCTGACTCATCAGTGGTGGATGAGGCACCTGTGCCTGCTGCCATGGCTACCGCGCCTGAGCTATTGCTGTCACCTAAACCGCTCATACCTTTATCAGAGGAATCCATGAGGGTTTTTAAAGAGTTGTCAGAGAAAAATCAATTAATTTTAAAGAATTTGGATGATTTTAGAGCTAGAATTGAATTGCGCCATTCCCATGCTTCCATTTTTGAACAACCAATCCTTCATGCTTTAGAGCAGGTGCTTGCAGCCCGTCAAGACTTAATGAGGGGCTTTCGTGCTAGCTTAAAAAAGGCGAAGGAGCAGAAAGAAATTCAATTTAAACGCATGCCATTAGGAACAGATAAATTGATATTGCCCAATTGGGTGGAGTCAGACGTTATTACCTATGAAACATTACTGTCTTCATTAATCACCCAACTTCAGTCATTAGATAATGCTTCCACGCTAACGATACATCTCCCTGAGTGGATTGAAATGCTTCGTTCTTCATTCATTCCTAAGATGTTTTTGAGGGAATTGACGTCTTTTAATCACTTGCTCTTTTTTAAAGACCGCATTGAAGCGATAGCAAGAGATTTTAGGCCGGATTTGCAGCGTATATTAGGAAATGAACACCGTCATCGATTAGGTATGCTTGCGGTTGACGCCAAAAATTTTGGTCAACTGATACATCAAGTGCAGCATTGGATTGATCGTATTGTCATAGCGGGTTTTGATCAGCATGAATTTAATGATATTCGATTTGACGGGGGTGTTTCATTTGCGCCGGAAGAGGTCATCCATCCTAATCTTGATGGTGGTTTAGGTCATCGATTGTTGTCCTTGATTCTACGATGGAATTCTGAAATTAACCAATTTGCAATGGCTTTGCTTCCAATCATTGAGGCTGAACCAGATTTGGTATTCACTCAAACCCTGAAAAAATTTGTGCATCAATTATCGTATAGTTATTTTAAAGATAGGCCTGACGCTTGTGTGCAAACAGTGAATGATTTATTTCAAGGATATGCGAAGATAGAGCGAATTGGATCAGGCTTGTTTATGCAAGATTCAATCTGTGATGAAGATTTTAGATTAAAATGGCGAAATCATTTAGATACCATCGATAAGGTTGTGGCAACCATCAAGACTATTTTGACAAGAGCTGGTATCCCATTAGATGTGATAAAGTCTATAACAAAGCCTAAATTGTCTCTTCCAGAGGGGCGCATCATAGATGTTCTTAATATTAAACTGTGGATGGGACAAAGCGTCCCTCCTTGGGATCTGACGATCTTTGTAGGTGGCCATGATTTTCCTTTAG
>CAJBJW010000133.1 GCA_903953455.1 uncultured Pseudomonadota bacterium
CGATGATTATTTTAGCGATTGGATTGATTGGACTCGCCAATCTGCAAATTATCGCACTACGCGAAAGTCAAGACGCCTACACGATGCAACAAGCTATTCTCCTCGCCACAGATATGCAGGCGCGTATGCGTTCAAACTCGGGCATAGATTGGTTAACAATCTCGCCAAATACAGCGGATACTTGCACCAAAACCAACGTCTGCACTAAAACGCAACTCGCCTCAAACGATTATGGTGAATGGACACGAAATGCACAAAAAAATCTTCCTACCAACGCAATCGTGAAAATTCAAGTAAGTAGTAGCGTCAATAAAGCCCCTTGCGTCGGTTCAACGCCAAAATCACTGTGTTTAGTCACGACATGGGCAAGAGCGAATACTAAGAAATCAGGGATTTTTTCACAAAACGCCACCTTTTATTTAGAAATGATTCCATCATGACGCAAAAACAAGGCGGCATGACGCTCATAGAATTAGTGATTAGCATGCTACTTTCCCTTTTTTTAATCGCGGGAATGAGCCAAATTTTCATGCAATCTCAAAAGAATTTCGCAATCGAACGTCATTTAGCCGATATGACCGAAGATGCGGTATTTGCACTTGATTTACTTTCAAAAAATCTGTCATTAGCAGGTTATTCTAGTGATGGAAAAATGGATTTGTTTTTAACTGAAACGGAAGCAGATGCAAAACTCATTAACTCAGCCATTATATTTAACCAAAGCGAATATATTCATGGAGTGAATGACGAATTGATTTATCGCTTTAAAATCACATCCGCAACAGACTTAAAAAATTCATTGTGTACGGAGTCACTTAATTTCAAAGCAAACGACATCATTAAAGTGCGTATTTATGAAAATAAAGACAGCGATGGCATACCCGTTTTTTATTGTAAAGTAAAGCAATCTAGCGTCACTGAGCCTTTTAATGCAAAACCCTTAATTTCACAAGTTGAAAAACTCGAATTTCGCTACGGAGTACAAAATAAAAATGACGTTAATAATCCCGATGATGATACGTTTTACTACGCCAAAGCTGATGATATAAACGACTGGAAAAATGTCTTTGCGGTAAAAGTATTTCTCGTCATGCGCAGCGCTGATAACAATGTAACAAGTGCTAAAATGAAATACACTATCGAAAATACTTCCTATACAGCCAGTGATAATCGACTTTATCATGTATTTTCAAAAATCATTTACCTTCAAGCACTTGCTCAATAAAATTCATGACTTTTTATGCTCAACGCGGCGCCGTCCTTGTCTTCAGTTTGCTGCTTTTATTGCTGCTAACGCTTGCTACTACGCGGATGATTTCACAAAATCAACTGCAATTTCACATTGCCATGAATCAACGACTTCAAGCACAAGAATTAGCGAATGCGGAAAATACGTTAATACTTGCCAAACAAGCTATCGACTCCAATTATTTAACGCAGTGTGCTAATACACAGCTATCTGCCCCTATTCCTAACCTCAATAATGCAGAAATCTTATCGGTTTCTGGTACGGGGATTGAGTGTTTAGTGACACTTCGAGTTCTATCAGGTAGCACTGACAGTTCGCAACGTCAACTGATTAGCGCTTATTTTGTGAATAAAAAGCGCCAACTCAGTTTGAAGGAAATTGTCGAAAAATGAACAACGTAAAAGGTTTTACGCTGACCGAGTTGTTGATGGTATTAATCATTATTTCAGTGACACTCGCTATTGGCTTACCCAATTTTCAATCACTTATTATCAGCAGTCGTTTAACATCAAGTGCCAACGCAATGGTGAGTGCCTTGCAATTAGCACGATTTGAAGCATTGAAACAGCAAAAAAACGTCGTCATTGCAAACAAAAATGGACAATGGGAAAACGGTTGGATAGTGTTTATTGATGAAAAAAAGGGTTCACAAGCGCCAAATAATCAACTAGATAGCAACGAATTTATGTTGGCGAACTTTGATGCATTGCATTCTAGTTTAGTGGTTAAAATCCCAACGTCCTATAAAAATTATGTTTATTACGATAAGTATGGGCGGATTAATGATAACGGCACATTCAGTTTTTGCTCATCGAGTGTATTGGATGATTTTAGGTCCGTGGTTATCGCTTTAACAGGACGCGTTCATATCGAATCCAGCACAACAAAACCAGCTGCAAAATATGAAACGAACTGTAAAATTGCAACATAAAACCCTTTTTTAAGCGATTATGTCGTACTTTTTACAAAAAATTATTCTCTCAATTTTCATCTAGTTTGCACGGCACCTTTAATGTCGATTAAAATGCACGTATCTATTCTCCCCTCAAGTACCTCAAAAACGATAATGACAAAATACATTTTTATCACTGGTGGCGTTGTATCCTCACTAGGCAAAGGCATTGCAGCATCTTCTCTTGCGGCCATTCTCGAGTCACGCGGCCTGAAAGTGACCATGACAAAACTCGACCCCTATATCAATCTTGATCCGGGTACGATGAGCCCTTTTCAACATGGCGAAGTGTTTGTCACTGAAGATGGCGCTGAAACGGATTTAGACTTAGGGCATTATGAGCGTTTTTTAAAAACGACCATGTCAAAGAAAAACAATTTCACCACCGGACAAATCTATGATTCGGTTCTTCGCAGTGAAAGACGTGGCGATTATTTAGGCGCAACAGTACAAGTCATTCCGCATATTACTGATGAAATTAAACGTCGTATCTACGCTAGCGCTGAAGGAGTAGATATCGCCATCATTGAAGTAGGCGGAACGGTTGGCGATATTGAATCATTGCCCTTCTTAGAAGCAATCCGTCAAATGCGTTTTGAATTGGGTGCTGAGCGCTCGTTATTTATTCATTTGACACTTGTACCCTATATTCGCTCTGCAGGCGAAATCAAAACGAAACCCACGCAACATTCCGTTAAAGAATTGCGTACTATTGGGATTCAACCCGATATTTTGATGTGCCGCTCAGAATTGCCAATCCCCATTAGTGATCGTCGTAAAATTGCTTTGTTTACGAACGTTGAAGAACACGCTGTCATTGGGGCCATTGATGCAGATACCATTTATCGCATTCCCATTTTATTGCACGAACAAGGCCTAGATGAGATTGTTGTACGTAAATTGCGCCTTGACGTACCCCCTGCGGACCTAACAGAATGGCGCCATGTTATTGAAGCCATTGAGCAATCGCATCAAGAAGTGCGCATTGCCATCGTAGGTAAATACGTTGAACATCCTGATGCGTATAAATCGCTTAATGAAGCCTTAATTCATGCAGGTATTCGCACAAAATTAAAAGTCAAAATTGTCTATATTGACGCAGAAATTATTGAAGAAGAAGGCGCAGCACGTTTAAAAGATGTGGATGCGATTCTCGTACCGGGTGGCTTTGGAGAACGTGGTGTTGAAGGCAAGATAGCCACCGTGCGCTATGCTCGAGAAAACAAAATCCCTTATTTAGGTATTTGTCTTGGCATGCAGTCAGCCGTGATTGAATTTGCCCGTAATGTTGCGCAACTTGAAGGCGCTCACAGCACAGAATTTTTACCTAACTCCCCTCACCCCGTCATTGGCTTAATTACAGAATGGCTTGGCGAAAGTGGTGAAATTGAAGTACGTGACGAGAATTCAGATTTGGGTGGCTCAATGCGCCTTGGCAGTCAGCAGTGCCGTTTGCAACAAGACTCCCTCGCGTTCTCACTTTATCAAAAAGATGTGATTACCGAGCGTCATCGTCATCGCTACGAGTTTAATAATCAGTATATTGAAAAACTCGAAGCACACGGTATGCGTTTTTCTGGAAAATCCATTGATGGGCGATTGGTTGAAGTGGTTGAAATTCCAGATCATCCTTGGTTCCTCGCGTGTCAATTCCATCCAGAATTTACCTCAACGCCACGCAAAGGCCATCCATTATTTAGCGGTTTTGTCAAAGCCGCCTTTGAAAACAGAAGATAATTTATGAAGTTATGCCACTTTAACGCAGGACTAGATCAACCCTTTTTCTTAATTGCAGGTACCTGCGTCATTGAAAGTGAACAAATGGCACTGGATACTGCGGGTTACTTAAAAGAATTGACCGATCGTCTGCACATTCCGTTTATTTATAAATCCTCTTTTGATAAAGCAAATCGCTCCTCACATGAAAGTTTTCGTGGCTTAGGCGTTGAAAAAGGGTTGGAGATTCTCGAAAAAGTTAAAAAACAAATCGGTGTGCCTGTTTTAACTGATGTTCACGAAGATACACCGCTCGCAGAAGTCGCTTCTGTTGTCGACGTCATGCAAACACCCGCTTTTTTGTGTCGCCAAACGAATTTTATTCAAGCGGTTGCCGCGCAAAATATTCCAGTGAATATTAAAAAAGGTCAATTTCTCGCGCCATGGGATATGGTCAACGTTGTCAATAAAGCCAAAGTCACTGGCAATGACCAAATTATGGTCTGTGAACGAGGTGCATCGTTTGGTTATAACAATTTAGTATCCGATATGCGCTCGCTCGCTGTCATGCGTGAAACAGGCTGCCCTGTCGTTTTTGATGCGACGCATTCTGTGCAACTTCCCGGTGGTCAAGGAACAAGCTCCGGCGGACAGCGTGAATTTGTGCCTGTATTGGCTCGTGCAGCGATTGCAGTAGGTATTGCGGGACTATTTATGGAAACGCATCCCAATCCAGCCGAAGCGAAAAGTGATGGCGCTAATTCATGGCCAATGTATGAGATGGAAGGTTTACTCGAAACGTTATTATCACTTGATAACGTGGTGAAAAAATCGGGTTTTGCGCTGTAATTAACGCGAAATCAAAAAAGGCGGCCATTGTTTCTACAATGCCCGCCTTTTTTATTTTCTAAAATTTTATTTTCTAAAAAATGAGAAATGTTAGCTATAAACGGGGAAACGCGCACATAATGCTGCTACTTTTTCGCGCACAGCGGCAATCACATTTTCATCTTCTAAGTTATCCATCACATCACACATCCACGTAGCGACATCTGTCACTTCGGCTTCTTTAAATCCACGTGTGGTGGGTGCAGGCGTTCCTACACGAATACCACTTGTCACAAATGGCGACTGAGGATCATTTGGCACCGCATTTTTGTTGACGGTAATATGCGCTCTACCTAACGCCGCATCAGCGGCTTTTCCTGTAATGCCTTTTGCAATCAATGATACAAGCATTAAATGATCATCTGTTCCGCCAGATACCACGTCAAATCCACGCGCCATAAAGACCTTTGCCATTGCACGGGCGTTATCGATGACTTGCTGTTGATATACTTTAAATTCAGGCTGCATCGCTTCTTTGAACGCGACCGCTTTTGCGGCAATCACGTGCATGAGTGGACCACCTTGAATACCGGGAAAAATATTCGAATCGAATTTCTTTTCAAGTTCAGGATTGCTTTTGCATAAAATAATGCCACCGCGTGGCCCACGCAGTGATTTATGCGTGGTACTGGTGACAACGTCAGCAATCGGCACCGGATTAGGATAGAGTCCCGCCGCCACTAAACCGGCAACGTGCGCCATATCAACAAATAAATACGCACCCACGCTATCGGCAATCTCACGAAAACGCTGCCAATCCCAAACGCGCGAATAAGCTGAGAAACCAGCGATAATCATTTTTGGTTTATGCTCAAGGGCAAGTGCTTGTACTTGATCGTAATCGATTTCACACGTTTGTGGATTGAGGCCATATTGCACGGCATTGTAAATTTTGCCTGAAAAATTCGGCTTTGCACCATGCGTTAAATGCCCACCATCGGCTAAACTTAAACCTAAAATCGTATCATGGGGTTGCAATAACGCCATAAAAACGGCCATATTGGCTTGTGAGCCTGAATGCGGCTGCACATTTGCATAATCAGCATGAAACAGGGCTTTTGCACGATCAATGGCGAGTTGTTCAACTTTATCGACGAATTCACAGCCACCGTAATAACGCTTGCCGGGATAGCCTTCAGCGTATTTATTGGTTAATTGCGTGCCTTGCGCTTCTAAAACGCGTGGACTCGCGTAATTTTCAGACGCAATCAACTCGATATGGTCTTCTTGGCGTTGGTGTTCGCTTTGAATGGCTTCGTGTAATTCACTGTCAAAATCAGCAATCGTCATTGATTTTTTAAACATGGTTAATCCTTCCTAATTATAAAAATTCAGTTTTATGGTAACTATGCGCATAGTGTAGCGATTTCAACGCAAAACTGAAACATCAAACAAGAAAAATACCGAATTAGTGCGCGAAAATATACACAAAAATAACAATTAAACAGTGATGTCTGTGGTAATAATTTTTTTGAATTTACTGGGAATGGAGAGAAATCGATTTAATTGATAATATTTGATCAATACATAGCCGCAACGTCGGAGTTTGCATTACAGCCTCGTTGACGAACTCCTACCTCTTTCTCCTGACGAATAGGCATCACTAAATTCATTTAATTTAAAATGTGATCGCATCGGGCTCATACAAATAACGCTATGTCATTGATACTAAATACTTACGCTAAAAGTTCACTTTGTGTATCGTTAACCGGCTTAGTATAGTCTTGAAGCGTTTTCACTAAATCCAACATTTGATTTTCTTGAACTGTTGGTAAATTAACGGGGGCGATATCAACTGGCTTATTCAAATCACTCTGATTGATTAATGCATTTCGGGCAGTATTAAAATAAATATCTATTTCGCTTGAAGTGATTTTTCCATCATTATTTGTATCAATATCACTGACATTAATTGCGTAATCACTATCAGCCGATAGTGTGCCAGTTTCATTTACTATGGGTGATTCTGTAGCGTTACCTTGACCGTAATCAAAAGGTTTAAAATGATGGTGATGGCAAGGTAGCATGTCTGCTTGTTTTTGTATATTCGCTTGGGCGTAAGTATCAATTGATCCAGTAAACTGCTCTAAAACCGCAGTCATTTCATCTTTCGTGACTTTACCATCGCTATTGTTGTCAAAATTCGAAAACAAATTATTTGTTATCTGATTTGAATCTCCCGCAGTGGTTGCATCAAACAAGGATTTTAAATCACTTTTTTCAAAGTAACCCTTATTTTTGGGATCGAGAGTTGAAAATAAATTATCTGTGATATTTTGTGCCATTGGACGTGGTGGCGGCACAGGCATAGCATAACTATAATTTAGCTTATTGATATTCATGAAGTTATCCTCTAACAATATTACTCTAAAAACGTATACTGCTTTATCGGATACAAATCTAAAAAATTGAATTTTATTAGATGATGTTACGCAGCTTGTCATTTAGCCAATTCTGCTTGGTCAATTTGAGTTACCCGAACCATCAATTTTGCTCGCAATGCAAAAAGAGTAAGCAG
>CAJBJW010000134.1 GCA_903953455.1 uncultured Pseudomonadota bacterium
AGTCCTATGTTGTTATAGGAAGTAGCAACATCAAGACTGTCTGGGGCTTTTCTTTCTTGTATCTCTAAGGCTTTCTGATATTGCTCAAGCAGTGGAAACATTGGTTTTGTATCTTAATGAAAATTTTCCAAATACACGCATTCATGCTATTTTCTCCATGATGAAAGATAAAGATATCGCAGGTGTGTTGTCATTGATGAAACCGATGGTTTCACAATGGTTTTTTACCCCTCTTACGCATAATGCGCGTGCTGTCACCGAGTCGGCTATGCGCGTTATTTTTGATGAATGTCAAATTAATACGGGGCATTGGGGATTCTCAGGTTTTGCTCAAGCATTTAATGCGGCAAAAAGTACAGCGCGAGTGGGAGATTTGATTTTGGTTTTTGGGTCATTTTTTTTAGTATCAGATTGCTGTATTAATTTAAAAATAGGTGAAATTAAACATGAACATTGATCATGAGTTAAAACAACGTTTAATGGGCGCATTTGTAGTCACAATATTGTCGGCAATACTTATACCGATGTTGTTTGATGACAGTGTTGAAGAAGACGGTCAGGTAGTCAGTAATTTAAGCATACCTGTTGAGAATCAATTTGTAGAAGAGCCTCCTGCGAAACTGCCTGTCAGTGCTGAGCAAGTTTTAGCGCTGCCACCTCAAAATAAAACAGCGGTTGCATCCGTTAATGGTGTAGCTCCCAATACTTTACGCCCAGATGAAATGGAAGATATTTCACCTGTGACAACAGCGGCTGTCTCACCTACAGAGACTGCGCCAGTCATTGCAAAACCCGTTCGAGAAAAACCACGCAGTGAAAAAACGGTTTATTCAGAAACAACCAATTATGATATTCGTGGCGACGAAGTGGATGATGAACCACCAATGAAGCCAAAACTCACACCTAAGAAAACACCTGTTATCGTTGCTGAAGATGATTCATCTGTGGTAGAGACGAAAACCAAGAAACCTGTAAGCAAACTCGAAGAAGAGTTATTAAAACAAGTGCATGCGGCAAAATTGACGGACAGTGCTACTGTCGCCCCGGTAAAATCAATTTCACCCGTTGGAGATAGCTCCGCAGCAGATGCAAAGAAAATTGCAGCGGCTGTCGCAGCGCCTAAAACCCCTGCAGCGCCATCGCGCTGGTATATTCAAGTCGGAAGTTTTACAAAGAAAGAAAATGCAACCGCCCTACTTGAAGGATTACAAAAAGAAGGGTTGCCCGCATTACTTGAACCCGTTCAAACTGAAAAAGGGGTTAGCTATCGTTTACGTGTGGGACCTGAGCTTGATGGTAAACGCGCAGCATCAATGAAACGAAAAATGGATGAGCAAAATATCAAATCTATTTTAGTAGCAGAATAAATTCTATTTACAAAAGTAGGTCAATAAAGTTGCACACTCTTTTGATTGTGCAACTTATATCAATCAAATCGTTATTTTTAAAACTTTTCTCCTCAATTTAGGTAAAAAAAATGTGTGGTATTGTTGCTATCGTTTCTCATCAAGCGGTCAATCAAGATTTGTACGATGCACTCACTGTGCTTCAACATCGTGGTCAAGATGCTGCAGGTATTGTTACTTGTGAAAACGGTCGATTGCATTTACGCAAAGACAATGGTTTAACGCGAGATGTTTTTACCAATGATCAAATGCTTCGTTTACGTGGAAATATGGGTATCGCTCACGTCCGTTATCCAACAGCAGGTTGTACAAGTTCAGCTGAGGCGCAGCCATTTTATGTGAATTCGCCTTTTGGTTTAACGCTTGCACATAATGGTAATTTAACGAATACAGAAGAACTCAAACAAGCCTTATTTGAGGAAGATCAACGTCATATTAATACGGATTCTGATTCTGAAGTCTTGCTCAATGTCTTTGCGCATGAGTTACAAAGTTTGCATAAATTGGATTTAAGCGTTGCGGATATTTTTGAAGCGGTGAAAGGCGTGCATCGTCGTTGTCGAGGCGCGTATGCGGTTGTTATTATGATTGCAGGGGTTGGTATTTTAGGCTTTCGTGATCCAAATGGAATTCGACCTGCTGTTTTTGGCGAGCGTAAAAGTGAGCAGGGCAGTGAATTTATGATTGCCTCAGAAAGTGTTGCACTTGATGTTTTAGGGTTTGATGTCATCCGTGATATCGCTGCTGGTGAAGCCATTTTCATCGAGCAATCTGGGAAATTACACACGCACCAATGTGCAGATATCGTGGATCATTGTCCTTGTATTTTTGAGTATGTGTATTTTGCACGTCCTGATTCGATTATTGATAATATTTCTGTTTATAAAGCTCGCCTTCGTATGGGTGAAAAACTGGCTGCGAAAGTGCAACGTGAATGGGGTGATCACGATATTGACGTCGTGATTCCAATTCCTGATACAAGTCGCACAGCTGCGCTGCAAATGGCGAATAAATTAGGGGTTAAATTCAGCGAAGGGTTTATTAAAAATCGCTATATTGGACGCACGTTTATTATGCCAGGTCAGAAGATGCGGGAAAAATCAGTACGTCAAAAACTCAATGCGATTGATTTAGAGTTCAACGGCAAAAATGTATTACTCGTGGATGATTCCGTTGTACGCGGAACAACTTCAGCACAAATTATTCAAATGGCGCGTGAAGCAGGGGCAAAAAAGGTTTATTTTGCTTCAGCTGCGCCACCAGTTCGCTATCCTAATGTGTATGGCATTGATATGCCTGCTGCGCATGAATTAATTGCACATAATCGAACAGAGCAAGAAGTGTGTGAGGCTATTGGCGCAGATAAATTAATTTATCAAGATTTAGAGGATTTGATAGCGGCAGTTCAAAAAGGCAATCCAGAGATTTTACACTTTGATACATCCTGTTTTAGTCATGAATACATTACAGGTGATGTGGATGATGCGTATTTGGAGCGTGTTGAAGCGCTACGAAATGATGCAGCACGTGGTGGAAAAAATGCAGAGAATTTTATTATTGAAATGCAAAGTTGGTAATGAATTGATCAATTACTGTAGAATCAGCCGTTTATTAATATTAGAAACTGGATAACAACGCATGACATTTGCTAAATATCGCTCGATTTTCACACCGTCAACCAAGCAGCAACGTATAGAAAACTTTGAGAATTATTGGGAGTTTACCCAACAACATGGTGGCGAGTTACTGGAAAATGACCGTGATTTAGCAATTAAACGTGATAAATTGGCCTATTTTAAAAATAATCCAGTGAAACTGCGTAAACCACTTGCTGATCCAGATGCGTTTTATCGCAACTATGTTGAAATGAAGGATAAACCCGAATCACTCGATCGTATGACGTTGATGCTGACAGGGATTTATAAGTTTGCACGGCATGAGTGGGTTGGCATTAAAGGGGCGTGGGATGTGGTTCCTGATATGGCCAATTCACATCATATTGAAGACAAAATCAGTCGTGTGCATTTAGCTGAAGAATTCTGTCATGTCCGTTTGTTTGATGAAATGCTGTTGACTTGCGGTCTTGATAAAGTGGAATGGGTGCCATTGTCACCTTGGAAAGAAAAAGTTTACGAACAATTCCCCAAATTTCCTGGATTTTTGATGGATACGCCAGCATTTGTGACTGAATTGATGGGTGTTACGTTTTATTGTCATTTGTATCGCTTATTCGATGAAGTGCTTGCAGATGAGCCTGAAGTTTGCGAGCGTTTGAAAGCGTTGCTTGATGAAATTACGATTGATGAAATTGCGCACGTTGGACAACGTCGCAATTTCATTGGTGATTTAGGAATTAAAATTTCACAATGGCTCGTAAAACCTTTTTATACGCTTTTCTTTGATGATATTCCTGAAGTTAAGCATTTGTTTGATGTGCCCAAAATGATTAAAGATGGCGAAACGTTTGATTTCAACTCTATTCCTGAGGATATGATTGCGAGAAGTTGGGTGCCATCTTATTGCAAAGTTTAATCAAATTTGCTCATTTCTGCTCTAATCCACGACTCAGCCTCAGCGTTTATATCTGAGGCTTTTCGGCCTGCAGTTTGAATTGGTTTGCCGATTTTTACTTTTATTGTGCCCGGGTATTTAAAAAAATTATAACGTGGCCAAAAATCCCCCGCATTATGGACGACCGGAATAACCGGATAACCTGATTTTTGAGCGAGCATTGCACCGCCAATACTAAATGCCTTAACTTCACGAGCACCTGAGCGCGTACCTTCAGGGAAAATCAAAATATACAAACCTTCTTTTAAGTATTTTGTCCCATCTTGCACTAAATTTTTTAAAGCTTTACGGGCATTTCGTTTATCAATAACAATCGATTTGAGCAGAAGTAGTGACCATCCCCATAAAGGTAGGTAGAGTAATTCACGTTTCATCACTGCAGATTGCGTTGGCATAATGACGCGAAGTGCTAATGTTTCCCATGCTGACTGATGATTGCTGAAAATGATAGCGGCTTGGGAAGGATCAACATTCTCAAGACCTTCTACTTCGTATTTTAATCCGACAAATACTTTCATACACCAAAGCATGATGACACACCAAACCTGCCCAAGTTTGTAGCGAATATTAAACGGCGCCCAAAAAAGTGAAAATAAAAGAATACCTTCAATGGTGGCGGTAAAAAAAATACTAAAAAAAAGTAAACTCGACCCGATATAATTTTTTTTTCGGCTATCGGGTGATGAGGTAGTTTGCTGCGTCATGTAAATTCTCAAAAATTAAAAGTGAAGATTGAAGTTGTGGATTGTTGCGTAGCGTTTGCTGACCATTTCCAGTTTTAACTAAAATAGGGGTTGCACCAACACTTTGCGCTGCTTGGATATCACGAAGTGAATCACCAATGA
>CAJBJW010000135.1 GCA_903953455.1 uncultured Pseudomonadota bacterium
AATTCTTCATAGGCCTGCGGCGTATCAGCGACTAATTCAGGTAAACCTACCGCGTGCAGAAGACTCCCCGCCATACGACTCACCATGGATTGATCGGGGCACGTTAGCACCGGCAATCCCACCCAAAGGGCATCACTTGCTGTTGTCCCTGCGCCGTAGGGCGTGGTATCTAAAAACAAATCCGCGCAATGATAACGCGCTAAATAATCTTCTGGGGC
Source organism: uncultured Pseudomonadota bacterium (assembly GCA_903953455.1). Lineage (GTDB taxonomy): Bacteria > Pseudomonadota > Gammaproteobacteria > Methylococcales > Methylomonadaceae > UBA10906. The sequence continues at coordinate 219 of CAJBJW010000135.1, forward strand.
AACGCGACTGGCAAAAACCAAACGGTCTGCACCAATGCCGTGCTTTTTGGCTTCCAGCGTTAAATTCTCCCGTGCCTGCGCATTATCTTCGAGCACCCAAAGCACACTCCCGTCTGTGCGCTCTAAAATACGCATCCAGCGTGCCCACATATCGGGGGTGAATTTGTAATTATTATTGAATGCGCAGAATACAAACGCTTTTTCAGGCAACCCACACGCCTCGCGGGTAGGTGCGTCAGCGATACTGCGCTTGCGGTCATTGGCTTGGTAACTTTTGAGATAAAGCGGTTTTTCAGTAAAATGCGCGGTCAATTCTGGCGGCATTAAAAACGTATCCGCTAAAATAAAATCCATCCCTGGAATGGCACTACTTCCCATATACCCTAAATAACTCACCTGCATCGGCGCGGCGCGATACGCCAAAATACCAAAGCGCGACCCCGCCGTTAAGCCGGTTAAATCAATAATAATATCTATTTCGAGCGCACGAATCCGCGCGGCAGCCTGCGCATCGGTGAGCGAATGCAGTGGAATATGATAATCAAACGCGTTAACTACCCGCTGGCGCATCGCGGTGGGGTGGATTTCACTGTAATCAAGGCCGTAAATTTGCACCCGGTCGCGGTCATGAAGTTCAAACACTTCCGCCATGAGAATACTCACCGCATGATGTTTAAAATCACCCGATAAATACCCAATGCGCAATTTGTCGTGTTTCCACGCTGGCGCTGGTGGCAAAGCTTTAATGGTTAAATCTAATTTACGCGCAATAAAACGCTCAGCCGCCATGCGTTGACGCGCTGGCTCTGCAATTTCAGACAAGGCCATAAATGGACCTGCATCGAGTTGCACATCGTCATTTTTTCGCGCTTTACTGAGCCAATGCGGAATACTTGGCCAACGACATTGACGGCGACGCAGTCCAATAAAATGCTGCACCGCGTCAGATTGCATCGGGTTAATTTTCAAACTGCGCTCGAGAGCGTTTTCGGCCTGCGGATAGCGTTTGAGTTTTTCATGTAAACGCCCCTCATGGTTGAGCAACATACATTTGCCTTCGTCGGGCAGTGCGTCATGCCATGCGCTTGTCCATGCGTCGAGTGCCTCATCATTTTTGCCTTGCGATTCAAATAACAACCCCAAATTCACTGCCGCTTGATAAATCAACGGATTGCGCTTGAGTGCGTTTTGATACGATTGCACCGTTGCCGCTGGATCACTCTGTTTGAGCAACATCCCTTGATTAAAATAAATCGCAGCGGACTGTTTTTCCTCGCCGTGTTTCTCAAGCCAATGTCGATACAGTTCAACGGTTTGCTGGATTTGCCCTGCCGCTTGCAAAGCACCCGCTTTTTGAATTAACTCGTTTACATTCATGTTTGTTTTTTTCGCTTATAAAATAGCGGGCAAGTTCATTGCTTGCCCGCTATCTCTATTTATAGTGTCGTGTTGTTAGCCAACTCCTCTGGAAGCAAGCCTGACATCAATCCAGCGTACGGCATTGGCGAGTCTACTGGCGCAACAGGTGTTTCTAATGGTTGACCATCGACAATTAACGGCGTTTCTGGCGTTGCTACAGCACAATAAAAGGTAATTTTATAAGTTATTGTATTTTAGATGAATTTAGATGATTAATGATTTATGTGTGCCACAATTTTTAAGATGCTACTGTGATTTTTACAGTACCCCCTGCAGTAACTCATGCAGTACCTCTTACAGTAACTCTTACAGTACTTTTTGATAAAGAATTTCCACTCTGATGGTTTTTTAGAATATCTAATAAAGTTATTGACTGATTGGGTTAAACTGATATGATACAAATACTGAGATGAATGGATTAATTTCTTTTTAAATGCAAATATTGATGTAAACAAATGGGCTTTTTTTACATAATTAATTAATATAT
>CAJBJW010000136.1 GCA_903953455.1 uncultured Pseudomonadota bacterium
CGTCAGTGTTAAGCGGTAATGTGCAAAAAGACAGTAAAATTGCTCCATTATCGCTAACATAAATGGTACGTTTTCGATTATTTTAGCGACAAAACGGTAATAAGGCAGGCGTTTCCACACCAATAAAAAACCACGGACGCCTGAATGACGTTGCGCGTTTTCGTCCATGACATGAATTCTATCCATAGCTTGTCGATAAGTCAGACCAGCATTAGCAAGCGCATCAGTATCTTGCGTAATATCTACCCACTGAATTTGCGCTTCTTTGTCGAGTTTTTTCATGGCATTGATTTCGACTTTGCACAAGGGGCACTCGCCATCATGAAAACAGGTGATTTTTGACATAGTGATATTGCCTTTAGGTAGTGGCAAAAATAAAAATAGAAATTAAGATAAATAGCACCGCCCCATAAACTGAAAAAGAGGGAGGGTTTCAATCTACAAAAACAGTGCTATTTATTTCCTACTATCTCCGTTGGTTATTCTAGCATAAGTTTTAATTTTGCAAAGCGGGGTTTAAAAAATATTCAGAAACGAATCTTTGAAATAGTTGACAGTTGTATGTACAAAATTCAATACTACGCACCATGAAAATGAAAAATATAACAGGTTTTGACTGGGATGATGGAAACAAAACAAAGTGTCAAAAACACGGAGTGACGCTTTCTGAACTTGAATCAGCTTTTTACAAAATGCTGCACATTTTTCCTGACCTGAAACATTCACAGAGCGAAGAGCGCTACATCGCGCTTGGTGTAACAGAGGAAGGGCGACATGTTTTTGTTGCCTTCACCTTGCGAAAAATTTGCGAAAAAACCTATATCCGCCCAATTAGTTCACGTTATATGCACCAGAAAGAGATTGATCATTATGAAAAAGAAATTACCCGAATTGCAAACAGATAACGATGCAGAGCATTTTATCGATACTGCCGATTTAACTGAATACGATTTTTCGGCTTTAGTGCCCATACAATTTGAATTTCAACGAAAAGAACGTAGCATCACCTTGCGTTTATCCGATCCCTTGCTGGAAGCTATCAAGCAAGAAGCAATGCGCTCAAACATTCCATATCAACGCTTTATTCGCCAAACATTAGAAAAAGCAGTGCATTCAAAAATTTAAAGAAAAAGAATCTTGTGTTCACTATTTCGCAATCTTATACGTTTGAGGAAATCCTTAAAAAGTCACGTTTTATCGGCTTTATTGCGCCTTGTGAAAATGAACAAGCAGTGATTGCTGAATTAAAAAATCAGCATCTTTTGCATCCACATGCCAATCATATTGCGTTTGCGTATCGCCTAAAAACCGACAGTGGTATTATCTACCGTTTCAATGATGCGGGTGAGCCTTCAGGCACCGCAGGAAAGCCTATTTTGCAGCATCTTGAAGGTAAAAATCTCATCAATACGGTGGCGATTGTGATTCGGTATTTTGGTGGAGTCAAACTCGGGGCTGGTGGGTTAACACGCGCCTATAGTCACGCAGTCAAGCAGGCTATTGAACTGGCGATATTACATCCTCATATCGAGATGACAACCCTCAATTTCACACTTGATTATGAACAATTTCAATTATTTGAGTACGCATTAAAAAAAGTTGAGGGCAAAATTGTCGAACAAAATTTTGCTGGTCAAATTCAATTGACAGTAAAACTTCCCACCAAGGACGTAATTGCGTTATCTTCTTTCCAGTAGTTTTCGTTTTTTCACATTTCACACGAGGTCAGTTATGCAAAAAATACGGTTTGGCTCAACAACCAAAAAAGGGGTTTTTATGTTGTCATTACTTACCTTGATGGGTCTAGCACACGCTGAAAAAGTCAGTGTGGGTCAGCAAGCGCCCTTGTTTACGCTTCACGCACAAGATGGCAGCACGCTTGACTTAGCGAGTCGGCAAGGAAAAGGCTGGACGGTACTTTATTTTTACCCTAAAGCAGGCACCCCCGGATGTACCACGCAAGCTTGCGCGTTTCGTGATGCCATTAAAGTCATTCGCAATGAAAATGCTGATGTTTTTGGTATTAGTACCGATGATGTTGAGGATTTACAAAAATTTCATAAAGAACATCAACTCACGTTTACACTGCTTTCTGACCCTGATGCCAAAGTGACGGAGGCGTATGGCGTAAAAATGCCTATTGTGACGGTTGCAAAACGCTGGACGTTTATTCTTGATCCCTCTTTAGTCATTCGTCAAATTGATGATGATGTCGATCCTGCGATGGATGCAATGCGC
>CAJBJW010000137.1 GCA_903953455.1 uncultured Pseudomonadota bacterium
AAATTTTGCCACTGTATTCCAAACTCAGTGTGAGCGAGCAAGAGCGTGTTTTTAAACCCAAAGGCGGCAAAATCCGCATTGTATTATCAACAAACGTCGCAGAAACGTCATTAACGGTGCCTAATATTCGGGGTGTGATTGATACGGGGCATGCCCGAATTAGTCGCTATAGTCCACGCAGTAAAATTCAACGATTACCTATTGAGCGCATTTCGCAATCCAGTGCAAACCAACGCGCTGGGCGTTGTGGGCGTGTTGCCGAAGGGATTTGTATTCGATTGTATTCACGCGAAGATTACGAAGCGCGTCCGCCATTTACTGAACCCGAAATCATGCGGACAAATTTATCCGCCGTTATTTTACAGATGACCGCGTTAAATTTGGGTGATATTGCCGATTTTCCTTTTATCGAACCGCCAGACGATAAAATGATTCGTGATGGTAAATCGTCGTTACTTGAAGTCAATGCGCTCGATAAAGCTGGAAAATTAACAGAAATCGGTAAACAACTCGCTAAATTTCCAACTGATCCTAAATTAGCGCGAATGCTCATCGCAGCGCAAGAGCAAGTTTGCCTAAAAGAAGTCAGCGTCATTGTTGCCGCATTAAGTATTCAAGATCCGCGTGAAAAACCAGCAGATAAAATGCAGCAAGCTGAATCGAAACAGGCGGTTTTTAAACATCCTGAATCTGATTTTCTATCGCTGCTCAATTTGTGGAATGTGTTTGAAGAGCAGAAGAGAAAATTATCCAATAATAAGTTGCGTAAATATTGCACGGATAATTTTTTGTCGTACATGCGTATGCGTGAATGGCACGATAATCACACGCAAATTTTGCAAGTCATTAAAGGTGATTTGAAAATGCACCCAAATGAAAATGACGCGAGTTATGATCAAATTCATCGTGCATTATTAACAGGCTTATTATCCAATATCGGCTTTCGCCATGAGCAATACGAATATCTTGGTGGGCGTGGCCTTAAGTTTTTTATTTTTCCCGGATCTGGACTGCATAAATTACGCCCGAAATGGATTGTTGCCGCAGAGCAGGTGGAAACCAGTAAAGTCTATGCGAGAACGGTGGCGCGTGTTGAGCCTGAATGGATTGAGGATTGCGCAGCGCATTTAGTCAAACATAACTATTACGATCCCCATTGGGAAAAGAAAAGTGCACGTGCGATGGTCTATTCACGCACATTACTACATGGTTTGACTTTGCAAGCGGGTCGAAAATTACCCTATGACCATGTTGACCCCAAAGCAGCGCGAGAAATTTTTATTCGCAGTGCATTAGTTGACCATGATTATCACAGTAACGCGCCATTTTATGTAGCGAATCAGAAATTACTTGAAGAAGTGGGCATGATTCAACACAAAGGTCGTCGCGTGGATTTAGTGGAAGATGAGCAATGGCTATATGCGTTTTATGATCATAAACTACCTGCTGATATCATTAGTGGTGTCACGCTTGATACTTGGCGCAAAAAAATTGAGCGTGACAATAAAACATTTTTATTTTTAACAAAAGAAGATTTAACGCGTGAAAAGGGTGAAGACTTTGTGAATGAATGGGATTTTCCTGATCATAAAAAAGTCGGAAAACTCACTATCGCGCTGCAATATCGTTTTGAACCAGGACACGATGAAGATGGTGTGAGTGCGATTATTCCTGTGCATCAACTCAATCAGATGACGCAAACGCCTTTTGATTGGCTGGTGCCGGGGATGCTCGAAGAGAAATGTATTGCGCTGGTGAAAGCGTTGCCTAAGAATATTCGCAAGTATTTTGTGCCTGTTCCCGAAACAGTGAAACGGTGCCTTGAAATTGAGCCGGACTTTAAAGGTGCTTTGGAGGAGTGGCTAGGTAATCGTTTACGTAAGTTAACCGATGAAGCCATTCCGCTTAATGCTTGGAGTTTTGATGGTTTGGTTGAGCATTTAAAAATGAATTTCCGTATCATTGATGAAGAAGGACATTTGCTTGATTATGGCCGAGATTTGAAAAAATTGCAGGCAAAGCACGTAACGCAAGCAGGTGAGAGTTTTAATCAAATTGCGGCGGATGAGCTCAATTACACAGGTTATATTCAATGGGCATTTGATGATTTGCCTGAACAATACAGTTTTATGCAAAAAGGGCAGGCATTTATTGGCTATCCTGCGTTGGTTGATGAGGGCGAAACGGTGGGCGTGAAAATTTTTGATACACAGCGCAAAGCCCAGTTGCAGCATATTGCAGGGTTAATTCGTTTGTTTCAACTGCATCAGCGCAAAGAATGCACCTATGCGATTAAAAATATACCCAAAAATGCAGGGCTAGAATTAGTTTATAATCGTCTACCAGCGCATTCGTTATTGAAATTTGATCAGATAGCTGATTATAAAAACGATATTTTAACATTATTGCTAAATAGCGTCTTTGTGGAAGGTAGAATCATTCGAACACAAAGTGCATTTGAGCAAAGCTTAAATGAGAACCGAAGTCAATTAGTGACGCGTGCGAATGAAATAAGTACCATTGCGCTTGAAATTATGAAATTTTACGGTGATTTAAATGCAGATTTACAGAAAATGAATTCAAATGATCCCTTAACAAAAAGTATTAGTGAACAGCTGGATTTTTTAATTTATGCTGGATTTATTCGTACTATTTCTTTTTCGCAATTTAAACATTTACCGCGTTATTTAAAAGCGATGCAATACCGTTTAGATAAACGTGATAATACGCTACAAAAAGCCAATGAATTGGCGAAATTTCAAATTCGTTATTGGAAATCCGTCGCTGAGCGCAGTAAAAAAGAAATGGTGACACCTGAGCAAGAATCTTTTCGATGGATGCTTGAAGAGTTTGCGGTGTCACTTTTTGCACAACAGCTAAAAACGGCTATTCCCGTATCGGCTCAACGCCTTGATAAAGCGTGGGGGAGTTGATAAAACAAGTTACTTATTGTTTTGTATTGTTTTAGGCGCGTTGATTATCGCCATAGAATAGCGCATCATTTTGTGGCTTATTTATTGCCTACTATATTCATTTTCATCTACTCAAAAATGTAGGACGGATCAGTAAATCGTGATTAATCCGTGTAATACGCCTGATAATATCAACGATTTTTACTTAAATTAACGCATGAAACACCATTTAACGCGATTTGCTCGACATGTGATGTTCTGGACACTGCTCACTTTAGCGGGTGGACTTATTGGTGTGCATTTTTTATTTGCGAGTATAGAAAATTATAAAGCTGATTTAGAAATGCAATTGAGTCAAGCTATTGATGCGCCAGTGAAAATTGGGCAGTTACGCGCTAAGTTGCGTGGTTTAACTCCAGAAATAAGGCTTTTACACCTCAATATTGCGGATGAAAAAATTCAGCTTAAAGAGATTCGTTTGGGCATGGATGTATGGGAGTTTATTAAACAGCGAGATTTACTATCTGCCACATCCGTTATGCTTGTCGGTGCGAAAATTACAATTATTCGGCATACAGATGACTCTATTGGCATTGAAGGTTTAAAAGCGAGCGAAGGTGAGCCGCTTTGGTTACTTCAAGGTAGAAAATATCAAATTCTGCAAAGTTCGGTCATTTGGCGTGATGAAAAAACACATGCAGAACCTCGCCAGATTTCACCTGTAAACATAGCTATCATCAACGATGGTGATGAACATCGCGTTAACGTTCTTGCTCAATTGTCGCAACAGACCGAGCCATTGCGTGTGTCGATGAGGTTTACAGGTAGCGTATTTGATCCTAAACAATTAGACGGTTCCATTTTCATTGAGTCC
>CAJBJW010000138.1 GCA_903953455.1 uncultured Pseudomonadota bacterium
CCTGTTGTCATGCCTGAACCAGTTCAAGTTCACGTGCCGCCTGTTGCACCTCAAGTCGTTGCGCAACCTGCGCCAGTGTTTATTCCAGAACCTGTTCAAGTTCAAGCGCCACCTGTAGTCGTTACTGCGCAACCGACACCTGTTGTCATGCCTGAACCAGTTCAAGTTTACGTGCCGCCTGTGGCACCTCAAGTCGTTGCGCAACCTGCGCCAGTGGTAATTCCAGAACCTGTTCAAGCTCAAGCGCCGCCCGTTGCACCGCAACCTCACGTGGCAACGACAGCAGAAAATGTAGCGCCTAAACGTCAATCTGCATTGATGCAAAAAATCCTCAAAAGATAAGACTGCATGAGGACGATTGACTGCGAAAATAGCAGTTTAGCAAAAAAATTAAATCATGCTTGTCATTGCATTACATTGAATCAGGGCGCACTAAAATGCGCCCTTGATTCGGCTGTCCTAAGGCTCACTCTTCCCGAAAACTGTTTTGCTAAGTCGCCCGTTTTTGTATCAAAGCAAACCCTCCTTGCACAAGAAAAGATTATTGCCGCAATTGAGCGTGTGATTGCTATTCCTGCTTATCAAGAAACCGTTTTAGCGTATGCGCACGACAATGCGCAGTTCATTCCACAAAATGCCTCTGTATTTTTAGGGTATGACTTTCATATTGACTCGCAGGGTCATCCACATTTAATTGAAATCAATACGAATGCCGGAGGCGCATTACTGAATGCGTTTTTATTGGATGCGCAAATGCCTTGCGAACATGCACAGCCAAACGTCACCGTCGATTATGCAGCGCAATTTGTTTCCATGTTTAGGCAGGAATGGAAATGTGTGCGCGGGAATGCACCTTTGCGAACGATGGTAATTCTCGATGACAATCCGCAGACACAATATTTGTTCGCCGAATTTCAATTATTTGTCGCTTTATTTGAAAAGCAGGGCATTCATGCCATCATTTCTGCGCCAGATGAGTTGCGCTATGACGGTGAGCATTTATGGCATGAAGATAAAATCATTGATTTAGTGTATAACCGCCTAACGGATTTTAGTTTGTCGCAATCAAGTCACCATGCACTCGCGACAGCCTATCTAAAAAAGGATGTTGTATTAACCCCGCATCCACGTGCGTATGCGATGTATGCGAATAAACGTAATTTAGTCGTTCTCAGCAATTCCCAGTTACTTGAATCTCTTGGGGTTGATGACGTCACGCGAAGGATTTTAATTGACGGTATCGCCCCCACACGCTGCGTTGATGCCAAATACGCTGACGAGTTATGGTGCGAGCGAAAAACACTTTTTTTTAAACCCACAACCGGTTATGGCAGTAAAGCCGCCTATCGTGGCGATAAAATGACAAAACGCGTATTTGCTGATATTTTAGCTGCAGACTATGTCGCGCAAACTTTTGTGGCGCCCAGTACAAGGCAATTAACGATAAATGGGTCACTTGAAACGTTTAAGATGGATTGTCGTGCGTATGTTTATGCAAAAACGATTCAACTCACGTGTGCGCGACTCTATCAAGGGCAAACCACGAATTTTCGAACGCTTGGCGGCGGTTTTGCGCCCGTCATTTCTCACTTTTTAAATTAATTTTCAAATTAATAATAGATTAACAACAGGTTAAAAAATGCTTATTCAATGGTTTCCCGGGCACATGCACAAAGCGAGCAAAGAAATTAAGGCCGCTTTGCAGGAAATGGATTTAATGATTGAAATTCTCGATGCGCGGATTCCTTTTAGTAGTCAAAATCCCGCGCTAGCGAAATTGCGAGGGGATAAACCGTGTATTAAAGTACTCAGTAAATGTGATCTTGCCGATGACGGCTTAACGCAAGAGTGGCAAGATTATTTAGAGCGTGAGCAAAACGTCAAAACGCTCGCAGTCACGATGACGCACGTAGAGAAAATTCGCCAACTGCACGCGCTTTGCCACAAACTCGTGCCACGCACCGAAAATCGCTCAAAACCTCTGCATGCGTTAATCACAGGCATTCCCAATGTGGGTAAATCAACCATTATTAACATTCTGGCCGGCCGTACTATTGCCAAAACGGGTAATGAACCCGCCGTCACCAAGCATCAACAGCGCATTGATCTCGGCAATGGCCTTGTGCTATTTGATACGCCTGGTATTTTGTGGGCCAATATTGAAAACAAAAACAGCGGTTATCGCTTGGCTGCCACGGGCGCAATTAAAGATACCGCCATCAGCCATGACGATGTCGCCTCATTCGTGGGGCAGTATTTATTGGAATGTTATCCCGACCTCGTCAAAACCCGTTTTCAACTCGATACACTGCCTGCAAGTGAATCAGAATTACTGCAGTTAATTGGAAAAAAACGCGGTTGTTTGCGGAGCGGTGGGCAGGTGGAGCTTGATAAAGTTGCCAAAATTTTATTACTTGAACTGCGCAATGCGACGATTGGAAAAATCACGTTTGAAACACCTGCGATGATGGTCACCGAACTCGCTGAACTCGACATTATCCGCGCTGAAAAAGCCGCGAAAAAATTAGCTCGCTTAACGAAACACAAACATGGCTAAAAACGTATTTGAACCTGCTTATGATTCCATTGATGCCCAACTCATCAATTTTCTGCAAGAGGGGTTTCCTATTTGCGAATCTCCTTATCAGCAAGTGGCCACCCAATTAGGCTTATCCGAAAATGAAGTGCTAACACGCCTGCAAACTTTACTTGATGACGGCATTATTTCCCGTTTCGGTCCGCTGTATCATGCAGAGCGCATGGGTGGCGCCTTAACGCTTGCTGCAATAAAAGTGCCGCCAGAACAATTTGAGCAAGTCACTGAAATCGTCAATGCCTTTGCTCAAGTGGCGCATAATTACGCGCGAAATCATGAACTCAATATGTGGTTTGTTCTTGCCACTGAAACGCAGCAAGCGCTTGAGCAAACACTTGTCGATATAGAATTGCAAACCGGCTTGCGCGTTTACAATATGCCTAAGCTCAACGAATATTTTGTCGGTTTAAAATTGGAGGCGTAATACATGGATTTTAACGATATTGATTTACGCATAATGCGAGCCACGCAAGCGGGATTGCCGCTCGTCGCAGAACCTTATCAACAGCTTTCAGCGCAATTGAATTTACCCGTTGACATTATCATGGCGCGACTGCGTGAAATGCAAAATAGTGGCGTTATACGGCGAATAGGCGCTGTGCCTAATCATTATCGTTTAGGGTATGTATTTAACGGCATGAGCGTTTGGAATGTGCCTGATGCGCAAATTGACGCATTAGGTCAACAAGTCGGGAAACTGCCTTTTGTGAGTCATTGTTATCATCGCCCACGTCATCTGCCAGATTGGCATTACAATTTATTTGCTATGGTCCATGGAAGAACACAAGACGAGGTCAATGTGCAAATTGCGCAAATTGCGCAGGTACTTGGTGGCAATAATTTAGGAAATGACGTGCTTTACAGCACTCGAATTTTGAAAAAAACAGGTTTTCGAAGTGGGCTTTAATTAGATCTTTACACCCATTGAGAATTCTCGCACAGTTTGTAGTGTCGTGGTTAACTTGATTGTGCAGCACCGAAATCCCCCCCAACCCCCCTTCAAAAAGGGGGGAGAAGAAAAAGCAGGTTTTTTTATGATAGTTGTGATGAAACAAAAGTCTGCAAGAGCATCCGGATGCGCTCCCCCTTTTTGAAGGGGGTTGGGGGGATTTGCTTTTCGTGCTCACGAACAAAAAGCGACAAATTGCAGACAAGTGTAGATAAAGATTAAATTTTAAAAATTGAACCTGACGTATTAG
>CAJBJW010000139.1 GCA_903953455.1 uncultured Pseudomonadota bacterium
GCCAAATCATCTAGGCTAAGTCCTGTCAGCGCTTGCATCATTTCCGCTTCATAATCATTGAGCGTGAGCCATGTGGCTTGCTCAATAAGCGTTAATAACTCAGCACCATTAAACATCGGCAAACCTTGACCGGGATCAAAAATAAACGGAATTTCAAGGTCAAAGAATTGCTGTGCGTGTTGTTGCATCCCTTCTTTACCATCAGGCGACACAATGCCAATACGGACACTATTCGCCACCGTGGGAACATGATTCAAATGGGAAGAATTCATCGCACCGGGATGAAACGCGGTAATTTGATTACCGTCTTCATCGGTAGTGATATAGGCTTGACCTGTATATTCATTATCCAGACTGCGAATAAATTGACCGCTAATATTGTGTTGATTAAGCCACTTAGCATAAGGCTCAAAATCATGCCCAACCGTTGCCATAATGAGCGGTTCTTCTTTGAGTAGTTTAAGATTATAGGCAATATTTCCCGCGCAACCACCAAATTCACGACGCATTACAGGCACTAAAAAGCAGACATTTAAAATATGAATTTTTTCAGGCAGGATGTGGTGTTTAAATTTATCATGAAACACCATAATCGTGTCATAAGCCATTGAACCGCAAATTAACGCACTCATTTGAATCCTTTACAATTTAATAAAATAAAATAATTAACCACGTTGCCGCCGCGCCTAAAATTGATAACATCACCGCAGCCGAGCCAATATCTTTGGCACGACCAGACAATTCGTGATGCTCAAAACCAATTCGATCCACCGCTGCTTCAACTGCTGAATTGAGTAATTCAACGAGTAAAATCACAATCACACTCGATACCAGTAATACAATTTCAACCGCACTTTTTCCTACAAAAAAAGCGGTTGGCGCAGCAAGTAAAAATAAAATAACTTCTTGTCGAAACGCTTCTTCATGCGCCCATGTTGCTTTAAATCCTGCAGCTGAATAATGTGCAGCATTGATAATTCGCTTTAATCCTGTTGCCGTTTGATACGCCATTTCATTTTATCCTGTAATCATTTTTTGGTAAGCATCTGAGGTGAGTAATTGCTCAAGTTGTGACATATCATCGGCTTTCACGCAAAACAGCCATGCGCCATAGGGATCATCGTTGATTTTTTCAGGATCATCGACGACGGCAGTGTTGATATCAACAATTTCACCGCTGACCGGACTTGCAATATCAGAGGCTGTTTTAACTGATTCAACGGTAGCGCAACTTTCATTTGCGTCCACTCTGCGCCCCACATCAGGGAGTTCCACATAGACTAAATCACCTAGCTCTTCTTGTGCAAAATCAGTAATACCCACGCGAACGATATGCTGAGCTTCCGCACTTGCCCATTCGTGTGAGAGCGCATATTTTAAATTTTCAGGTAACAAACTCATGACAAACTCCATTAAAATTTCATTTTCATTATTGATGACGATGGCATAAATGCCGCTCAATTAACCCCAATTGAGTTTACTACGCAAAATATCAAAAAAGTCATGTCCTGCTGGATGCAGAATAGTAATTGGCAAAGGTTCTTTTGTAATGAGAATTTTATCACTAATTAACACATCTGGAATTTCAACATGATCGCAAGTGACCAGCGCGTTAATTTGTTCTCGCTGACAAAAACTAATTTCAATTTCAGCTGAATCATGAATCACAATCGGTCGATTAGACAGCGTATGTGGATTGAGTGGCACAAGCACTAAAGCGTTGAGTGATGGATATAAAATGGGCCCGCCTGCTGAAAGTGAATACGCGGTGCTACCCGTTGGCGTGGCGATAATTAAACCATCTGAGCGTTGTGAGTTGAGAAATACACCATCAATCTTGGTGACAATTTCAATCATACTCGGCGTAATCCAACGATGAATCGCTACTTCATTCACAGCAGTTTCTTCGTGAATGACATGTTCATTGCGCAGAATTTTTGCGCGAAGCAAATAACGTTGCTCTTGCGTGTAATTTCCCGAGAGAATTTGCGTCAGCGTTTGCGTTAACCTATCTGGTGAAATATCGACTAAAAATCCCAGTCGACCTAAATTCACACCAATAAGTGGAATATTGCTCGCGACAATATCTCGAGCAGCGGCTAAAAATGTGCCATCGCCTCCCAATACAATCACGACATCACATTCTTCACCGAGTTGTTTAACACTGCCAATGTTAACGTCAGCGGAATTACATACAAATTGCGCACTACCCTGTTCGACAAAAACGTGATAATTTTGCTCGCGCAGATACGCGCACACATTAGTGAGTGTCCTCGCCACACGTGGATCGTTGAGTTTACCAATTACACCAATAGTATTGAAAGAACGTTGCATTAAAATCTCGTTATCCGTTGCGTAAAACTAAAAACGCTAAACTTAGCTTAGCCAAGTTTAGCGTTATCATCCGTGAATTGAGTGCGTAAATTACAAATGGCCGTTGATGAAATCAACTAATGCCGCTTTAGTCAACGCGCCAACTTTCGTTGCTTCAACTTCACCGTTTTTGAAAATCATCAACGTTGGAATACCACGAACGCCATATTTTTGCGGGGTTTGTGGATTGTCATCAATGTTAAGTTTTGCGACTGTTAATTTACCTTCAAATTCTTCTGCTACCGCATCTAAAATGGGTGCAATCATTTTGCAAGGGCCACACCATTCTGCCCAATAATCAAGTAATACGGGTAACTCAGATTCTAAAACCAATTCGTTAAAATCACTGTCATTGATATGCACTACAGCGTCACTACTCACGTTTTTTTCTCCAGATAGATAAAAATAAAAATTTTAAAGGCCATCAAACTATAGGGGCGTCAACGCATTGCGTCAATAATTTTCATTAGGACGAGGCGCTTTTTTTGTTCATATAAAAGGGTAATCCCAATATTAACAAACTGAGTAACCAGCCTTGCAACTGACCATTGCTCATTGTAAACCAACTTGCCGTCAACAAACGTGTAAAAAATTGCGGGTACGCCATAATCAAATCGCGGCTTATCATGAACGCGAATGTTTCCCCCACCAGCAATGCGACGCCAAGCCCCATAAATACAGCGGCAACTTGTGAGCAAATTTGCTTATTTTCGAGCGTATACCCTAGTAAAGCCTGCCATTGCAGACTGCGTGCAAACGACATTTTACCAAAAAGGAGATTCACACTCACGAGTCCAAGCAAGCCTGCCACCATGATTTGCGTGACCGCAGTAGGAAAAACGACGTAACGCCCATCCCACGCCAAAATTACGGTTTTCATCAATGCAAACGCGACAACCATTAAGAGTGAATAATATAAACGTTCGCTATTTTTAGCATTGCGTACTTTTTCATTAAGTAAAATTAACATACGTTGCAATATCAAAAAAATCAGCCAAACACTAAACAACACAATCATCACCGTTTGTGCTTGCTGCCAATGCGTATAACTTGTCCGCCATAATGTATGACTTTGCGACACGAGCAACGCACTTAATAATTGCGTCACTACTAAAAAATTCAGTGTGCGACGGGTGCGTAAATCCATAAGCTGTTTGCGTGTTAGAAGCACAATCAGCAAAAATAACCCTGTTTGCATCAAAAATAACGTTAACCATGCTGGACTTTCCTGCACTTTTCCAGTCAAAGGAAACATTTGCTTGCGATCACTGTCATAAAGCCCCCAATTCGCCCCAATAATGCCTTCAAAAGCGGCTTTCCATGGTTGATTAAACGCTTCGACAATGTTGTAATCAAAACCATTTTTGTTTGCAACCGCAATAAAATCACGGATAAAACGCGCTTCATTCACCACACTTGGAATGGAGCGACCACGCTGTTTTCCTTCACTTGGCCAACCTGATTCACCAATCAAAATCGATTTTCCAGGTGCTAAAGTATTCGCCTCTTGCTGTACTTGATTCACAATACGCTCAACATGCGCAGGCGCATTTTCAACGGGAATGGGTTCATCTTCCCAATAAGGCAGAATATGAATCGTAATAAAATCAACTTCTTTAATGAGCTGTGGGTATTTCATATACATTGACCACACGTCAGCATACGAAACCGGTTGCTTCACGGCACTTTTGACTTGGCGGATGTAGTTAATCAGCTCGTCCGGTTTCAAATCACCGCGCAATAGAACTTCATTGCCAACAAGCACACGTTTGACCACATCGGGATGCTCATTTGCAGAGCGAATCAATTCCGCAATTTCCACATCATTATCTGCTTTTAATGCCCCTAGCCACGCGCCTTGGAGCAGTGTTAATCCATGTTTTTTTGCCAAATCGGGAATAAGCGGCATACTGCCCTCAGCGCTCGCATAGGTGCGAATATTATGTGTCACCTGCCCCATGAGTGCTAAATCTTCATCTAATTCCTCAGCGCTAGGAAAAATTGCATCCATTGGACCTTGACCCGCACGAAAAGGGGCGAAAGATAAACTACTCAATTTTCCTGCAGGTACATCCGCGCCAAC